>JAPLGJ010000011.1 GCA_026390215.1 Caldisericota bacterium | reverse complement strand
GTCGAAGACCTGCTCGAATGCCGAACCGGTCATGTCGTAGTGCCATAGTGCGTTTCCGAACTCCTCGAACTGGTTGAACACGACGATGCCATCGCCACGGGAGGCCTTCAGTTCGTGCACCTTGTCGTAGATCTCCTTGACGTTGGACTCGGTCCCGGGAGTCCCGACGACCTCCTTGGTTCCGATCTCACGCAGCCAGTCGAAGCGTTCCTTGCTCATCCCCTCCGGGAGAATGGCGACGGCATCCGTGGCCAGCAGGGCGCAGTCGAAGGCTCCGCCGCGGCAGTAGTTGCCCGTGGAAGGCCACACGGCCGCCTGCCGGGTGGGGTCAAACTGCCCGGTCACGAGTCGTGGGACGAGACATCCAAATGCAGCCCCGACCTTGTGTGCGCCGGTCGGGAAATACTTGCCCACGATGCCCACGACACGAGCCTTGACACCAGTGATGGATCCCGGGAGTTCGATATAGTTCACGTCGCCGTACAGGCCCGATTTCACGTCGTTGTGCCACGTGATGCGGAACAGGTTGATGGGATTGACGTCCCAGAGGCCGACCCCCTTGAGCCTGGCCTTGACCTTGTCCGGGACAAGCGACGGGTCCTTCTGCTGTGCGAAGGTGGGGATGATGATGTTGCGGTCCTGGGCGAGTTTGACGGTCGTTGCCAGAACGTCTTCGTGGACGGTCATGTCAAATGCAGCCATGTTGCACTCCTCTTATCAGAGAATCCGCATGTCGGGCACGGAAACACGTATAGAAACCAACGTCTGAGTCTAGCACCCTCGGAGGCTTGTTCAACCCTTGCGTGTGAAGAGCTTGACAAGCCGGCCGGTCGCATCGCGCAGGGCAGCGCCAAGAAGGTCGGGGTCGAGAGTCTTCTCCGGTTCGTTATGAAACACGGCAAAGGGTACCTCGCGCCCTTTGACTGTGATGAATCCCTCGTCGTGCTCTTCGGACAGACGCGCCCAGTCGTTGCCCCTGTAGTATCGCTCCACCTTGGCGTCTTCGAGCGAATGATACAGGATGGAATCCGCGTGTTCGGGGCGATAGCGCCTGCGGTTCTTGCGCAGGGACTCCTCGAATGAGACGTCGATGTACAGGATGGATGCTCGGCTGAGCACATCGTCCGACAGATGCTGGAAAGCGGTTGCAAAGCCGTTGTCCCCGCCGCGGGCAAACTCAATCATGACCGTGTGGCCTTCGAGAAACAGCGGATCCCGCGCCAGTCTCTTGCGGAAATCCAGGTCGATCCGCTCAATGAAGAAGTCCCAGATGCGGTCGTCCAGAAAGTACAGGGCGTCGTCTGTGTCCCGCCGGCCAAGGCCCATGGATTGTCTGATGGCATCGTTCTCGAACGTCTGCCAGACGTAGAGAAAGTCGTCCAGCTCCTCGAAAGGGGCGATGTGGTAGTCCCGCAAACGCTCCTCGTCTGGCAGCCGTTTCAGAAAGTCGATGGTTTCGCTCTTGCCTGCTGCCGGTCGACCGATGAGCAGGATCACGTCGAGTTTGTTCATGATACCTCCAGGCGGGGCGCTGCCGCGGCGTCATCATGTGACCACATGCCCCGAAAGTACTGTACGAAGCGGCTCGTCATTGTACCAAGCCGCGGGTCAAAAGAACGGCCAAAGAGACGGCGGCTTCGCGTCATCAACGCTTCTGCTGCAGTTCTTCGATGAGAATCATCAGGCGCGGCCTCTCTTCGGGGATATCATCCGCAAGGCGTGCAACGGCCACCGGCAGCAGCCAGCTCCACATGGCACCTGCTGCGTCGGGCTGCAGCTCACGGTAGCGCTTCAGCCACGCTCTATAGAACCGGTCCTTCGCTTCGCGCTCAACCCAGGCTACACGAAAGGACCCGGGCGGCGCATCCGCTATCCGAAGTAGCAATGCGGTGTGTGCGGCGTCGGATTCGGGTGTTCCACGTGCCGCAAACGACCAGTCGATGACCGTCGGACCCTGTGGTGTCATGAGGACGTTGTCGGGGTGGAAGTCGCAGTGACACAGGGTATCTCCGTCGGGAAGCCTCTCGAGTGTGGCCAGGGCGTCTCCCTTGACACGTGCGACAACGCCCGCCCGGGCGATGCGGCGGGCCAGGTCCTCGCGGCGGGAGGTCAGTCCTGGCGCATGACAGTCATGCATGCGCGCCTGCAGTTCGGCGAAGAGGCCAGCATAGTATGTCACGCGCGCAGGTTCACGGCTAAGAATGGTGAGCATGCTGTGTCCTGTCAGTCGTTCCATCACCAGCCCCCGGCGACCGTCCACCGTGATGACCTCCCTGAACTGGGGCGAAGGGATGCCGGCAGCGTTGGCTGCCCGTGTCCCCTCCATTTCCTGATCGATGAGACGTGAAGGAAACCCGGGGACAAAGAGCTTGAGGGCGCTTCCTTCTCTCCAGGCATACACCTCTGCAGTTCGTCCATGACCAAGCAGTGCTGCCGAGCCGACGTGTTCTTCCATGTCATCCTCCTGATGACGATCCTGGGCAGGCATGTCATTCATGGCATGGCCCTCAGACGCGGGACAAGCATCCAGATGAGAACTGCGCCTGTCAATGCGGCACAAGCGTTCGCGACGATAGCCACAGGCTCGCTCGCCCATTGTGCCAGCCAGCCTGTCAGAAGCGAGCCGACGGGCATCATGCCAAAGAACACCAGACTGTAGACGGCGCTGACACGCCCTCGCAGCGAGTCTTCCACTTGTGACTGGATCAGCACGTTGCAGAGGCTGATGACCAGGATGCTGGCAAATCCGACGAGGCCCATGAGAAGCATTGCAGAGGCCGTCGAGCGGACAGCGGCAAATGCCAGAAGGGCGACGGGATAGGCGAACGTTCCGAATGTGGCAATGCGACCCTTCACCTTCAGATGGCTGACGGTCGCGATGGTCAGCGCTGCCAGCAGAGCCCCGATGCCACGGGCAGACTGGAGCAGACCGTTGATAGTTGCACCGGTCGTTGCAGTACCGTGCAGGACCTTGACTGCCCAGGCCGGGATAAGAGCGGCAAACGAGAGGCCGAACAGCGACGTGACACCAATAAGAAGGATGAGTATGCGGATGTTTTCGTGTTTCCAGACGTACCTGAGTCCCTCGACGATCCCCGCCACAAGGTTCTGATGCCTTGGGCACAATGGCACCGGTCGGAGGCGCATCAGCAAGAGGGCTGCGATGACCGCGACGAAAGACAGGCCGTTGATGGTGAAGCACCAGGCCGGTCCCAGCAGGGCATATACAGCGCCCGCCGCCGCCGGTCCCAATGCCGTCGCCACGTTGAACATCGAACCGTTGAGCGCGACGGCATTGGGCAGGTGCCGCTTGTCGTCGACGAGCTGGTTCACCAGGGCCAGGCGCGCCGGCGAGTCGAAGGTATTGGCGATTCCGAGCAGAAACGCCAGGACCAGGATGTGCCACGGGCGTATGAGGCCGGTGAAGGTCAGCAATGCCAGGACGAAGGCCAGCACCAGCATGGCAGACTGCGTATAGAGCATCAGCCTCTTGCGGGGTACGCGGTCTGTGACCGAACCTGCATAGAGCATGAATAACCAGACTGGAAGGCCCGTGGCGAACGCGACATAGCCAAGAAAGGCGGATGACCTGGTCAATTGGTAGGCAAGATACCCCTGTGCTGTTGCCTGCATCCAGGTTCCGAAGAGGGAAACGAGCTGTCCGGAGAACCAGATGCGGTAGTTCGGGTACTGCATGGCCGCGAAGGTATCACGCAGGCTGATACGCGATACAGCGACTGTGTCCTGGGTATCGAAGCACTTCACAGTAGAACCCTCGATCAACTTCTCGTCAACCATTCATCCGACCTCACTTACCAGGGATCGTGCGTTGTGCACAGAACACCATGAGTCTAGCACAAACTGGCGTGGGAGGGTCAGACGGTGGATTGTCACAGGTCTTCTTGCTATACTGGGCGCAGCAAGGCACGTACGGCGGAACGACGATACGATCGATAGCCCATGAGTAATCTTTGCACGTAAGGGGGATTCATATGAAAAGCACAATTGCAGTGTTGCTTGCCATGAGCCTGTTGCTGACTGTTGGTTGTGGAAGCCCAATGCCAAAAATACAGACGGGCAAGGTTACGGTTACTGCAGCGGAGAGTGATGGAACTGCAGTGAAGGGTGCCACGATCACGCTGACTAATATCGATGGCACGATCTTTACCGCCACGGCCGACCCGACCGGGACAGCGGTGTTTGACGCTGTAGCCTATGGCAGGTACGACGTCGCAGCATTCATGTCGGGGTATACGAACGGTTCAGATATCATCGCCGTTGACTCCAGCGGTCAGGATCTCTCGATTGCCATGGAATCGGACTCGGCCGACTCCAGCCA
>JAPLGJ010000063.1 GCA_026390215.1 Caldisericota bacterium | reverse complement strand
GCAATTGCTTTGTCTTCTGCTGGTTGTCGATGAGCAGGGCAAGCCCAGACGTGAACGGCATGAGCAGCCGGATGTCGGAGCGTGTGAACGCCCCGACCTTGGGCGACTCGACGTCGAGCACGCCGACACAGTGCCCCCCGGTAACCAGTGGCATCGCCAGCTCAGACAATGCAGGCCATAGCCCTACGACAAATTCTGCGCAACACCTTGTGTCGTTGACAAGAACCGGCTTTGACGACAGGAACGCCTTCACGGTGACGCCTTGGTGACTGCGCACGTCCATTTCCAGGCCGGCGTGTCCGATCTCGCGCCCGCGATTGGCCTTGAGTACCAGCTTCTCACGCTGTGGGTCATAGAGCAGAACGACAGCATGTCCATACCCCAGGACACGACCGATGAGTTCAAGAATGTGATCGAGCCTGGCTTGCAGTTCCTCCTCACCGGTTGCTTGCGCGCCAGCCACCGCCATCTCATAGAGAACGTTCATGTGCTGGTTGCGTACCGCGAGCTCACGCGACTCCTCATAGCGGAGGATGAGGAGCGCGATGGTGCTCACCACTGGTTCGATGACAGTGATGACCTGACGCGTGATACGCTGCTCGATCGTCTGGACGTTGACGATGGCGATGACGCGCCCATGCAGGAGGATGGGAAAACCGGCCCAGGAAGCGGTAGCCAATACGGGCTCGCGCCAGTCAGCATACGAGCTGAGATCCTCGATGATGACTGTCTTCTTCAGATGAACGATGTCTGCAAGATTCCTGGGCAGTCCTTCCCGGTTGAAGCTGCGTTCAGCGCTGCGGATGACGGAGGTGGGGATATTCGCCCACGCCTCGATGCGAAGCCTCCCCCGCAGACCGACGGTCATCAAGGTCACGCTGCACGATGGCACGAGATGCGCGATCACCTCTACGGACCGCTGAACCGCCTTTCGGTGCGAACGTTCCTGCAGGATACTCTGCAATTCGTGCAGTTCGATGACAGTAGTACCACGTGCTGCGTTCATATCAATCGCATCTTAGCAGGCATCTGAAGGATTTCCAGCCCTGCTCAGCCCTCGCGCTTCAGCCCGAAGTTGTCGACGAAGAACTCCATGTCTTTCTCCGGGATGTGGAGCACTCCCCCAAGAACGCTTGCATACACGACTGACATGCACGTCTGTTCGAGAAGCTCCATACGGTTGTATGCCTCTTCCAGGTCAGCGCCGACAGTGATGGCACCATGGTTGGCCATGAACGCGGCGTTGCGGTGAGCGAGCCCTTGGGCCACTTCGCGGGCCAGCTCAATCGTCGACGGCGTCACGTACGGCAGACAGGGAACATGACCCAGCAGGATCGTCGCCTCCGGCAGGATGTCGTCCGGCAGATCGCGATGCGCCAGCGCAAAGCCGACGGCAAACGGGGGATGCGCATGGATGATGGCTTGCACCTCCGGACGCAGCTTGTAGATCTCGTAGTGCATCTTGCCTTCAGACGATGGCTTGCCGTTTCCCAGCAGCTTGTTGCCGTCCATGTCCACGACGACCACGTCGTTCGCGCTCATGAACCCCTTGTTGATGCCTGCCTCCGTGATCGTAATCTCATCCCCATGCCGGAAGCTCACGTTGCCACCGAGTGCCGCGTTCATGTTCCTGTCATACAGCCGCTTTGCTATCTCGACCACTTTGGTTGCACTGTCCATAGGTACCTCCAGGAATCTTCCCGACCAGCAAGCTCGTGTGTCACTTCTGAAGCCGGATTGTCAATCATTGAGTATACCATATACTTGACACGTACGTAGTCATGCACGGCGTGGAGGCGCTATGTACTCGATCATCGTTCACGGAGGCGTCGGTGCGGTCCCCCACGACAAGGAAGAGGCTGTCGTCGCCGGGGTCCGGAAGGCTGTTCTTGCTGGAAGTGACGTTCTTGCGGAGCGTGGTTCCTCGCTGGACGCAGTGGAGACTGCTATCAAAGTCCTGGAGACCAACCCATTGTTCAACGCGGGCACCGGATCAGTGCTCACGTTTGACGGAGAAGTCGAAATGGACGCAGCTGTTGCCTACGGCCCTGCACTCGGATTCGGAGCCATCGCCGGCATCAAGAACATCGAGCACCCCATCTCTCTGGCACGCATGGTCATGGAGAAGACAGACCACGTTCTCCTTCAGGGCAGTGGCGCTCAGGAGTTCGCCCGCATGATGGGCATCGTGCCTCACAATCCCGTTACCGAGGAAAGGCGCGCCCAGTGGCACGAGTACCGCGAGCGCTTCCTCGACCGGACTGGGTGAGGGCATGATGCGCATCCTCCTCACGAAGACTGCCTGCGACTCCATGCGTATAGGGCTCGACGCCCAGGGTGCGGCCTCGAGCGCAGTGAACGTGCTGAGCAACCTGCTGGGGATCGAGGCTGGTATCATCGTCATCGACAATCGGGGCGGCATCAGTCTTGCCCAGAACACACCACACATGGCCCACGCCTGGTTCAAGCAGGGAATGCCCGAACCTGTTGCCGGGCTGTAGTCGCGCAATGCCTGGACCGCCACGGGGGAGCTTGCGCTCCCCCGTTTTCGTTCCGGGGCTGGACTCCCGCATACGCCGAAAGCACCCCTCGGATTGGACAAAAGTCCTCGGGGGGATGACGGACGAAGGAACTTGGCGAGCAGTGCTATCCCGCTACACTATGGATGTTGCCGACCCAGGAGGAATGACCATGGAGACACGGGAAAACATGCTCAACATTGACACGTACGCCAGAGAAGCGGCGGAGTACCGACACTATCT
>JAPLGJ010000108.1 GCA_026390215.1 Caldisericota bacterium | reverse complement strand
CTTGGACATGAGTAGCCGTAGCACTCGTGCTGGGCACGCCGTATCAGTGCTTCCGTGACCGGCTTGGGGATGGGGAAGTCCATGTCTGCGACCCACATTGGCAAGACATCTTCACTCCCAAAGATCGTACAGCTCTGGTCCCACTTGACGCAACCCGTGTTGTGTCGTTCAAGCCCGCGTTCAAAGTCGTAGTTCATTCCCGTCTCCTTTCTGTCCGGTATGGCGCCACCGCGAATGGACCTCGATTCCGCAGAAGATGGAGCTAGAAGCGCAGCATGCCTGTGATCGCAAAGGCGGTCAGGGTAGAGGCTATTGTGATGCCGGCTCCTGTGCAAAGCTGCCCCAGCGTGTGCTCCTTGATGCTGATCTTGGCTACCGCGACAAGGGCCAGCAGGAGATAGGAAACCGCGCCTGGCCAGCCATACATGATTGTGAGCGCCGTAGCTGGACCGGCAGCTCCCGCCCCGTGCCCTGACGCTTTGTAGTGCATGAGGTTCACTACGGTAAGCCCGATGACCGTGAACAAGTACGAAAGCATGAGCGCTACGTTCAGGCGTGATTCGTGGAAGAAGACAAGCATGATCAGCGTCCCTGCGACGTAGCCGGCAACACTGAGCACAAAGCCAACCTTGCGTTCGCCGGCGAAATTGCCTGGATGACGCACCATGTAGAACCAGGCGCTGAGCGGAACAATGCCAAGACAGATGACTCCTGTCAGGCATGCGCCGAGGTTCCGCTCTGCTGGCTTCATGAGGTAGAAGAAGAGGAAGGTCAGCATGGCAAGTACTGGTGGGTCAAGAAGGTACGTCCATAAACGCATGCGTTTCGCTCGGCTGATCATCGTCGCACTCCTTTGGTTCTCCATTCTCACGAGTCATAGACTCGACAAATAAGTATAGTACAGAATCGGGCTTTGGGCCTTCGCAAGCTATGCGACCAGTCCCGAGAAGTACCACCCCACTCCGACGAGGAGCAGGGTGGCGATCGCAGCGACAATAAGGAAAGGCACGCTCGGAGGGTTTCCCCTTTCCTTACTTCAGACCGTGTTCAGCCAGGTACGCCCTCTCTTTCTCCCGGTGCACAACCGCAAGATGTGACTTGATCTGTTCCCAGTTGGGACCGTCAAGTGGGTACCAGCGAAGGATGACCACACACGCGATCAGCAGGATAGCGGGCACAAGGAACCATGCTCGCACGATGCCGGCCTCAGCCGAGGCGCCCTGCATGCCCTTTGCGAGTGACTGATCGTAGCCTGCGCGTGACAGGAACCCGAGGAAAATGGCTTGCGCCAGGCTCATGGCGGGCTTGGTGACGAAGCTGTTGACGCCGGCGTACATGCCTTCGCGCCGCAGTCCTGTGGTGTGTTCGTCCGCGTCGATGACGTCTCCGTTCATCAGTGGAATGAGATACATGCCACCGGCAAAGCCCACACCGATCAGCAGAAAAGCTATCATCATCGGAATGAGCTGGTGAGGGAACAGGAGACCGACAGCGCACCCGACGCCGAACATGGATGCAAACACGCGTACACAGCGCTTGACGCCCCAGACATCACGCCGGTTGAGGAACAACAGCAGGCCCAGGACAGCTCCGGCAAAGAGTGAGCCAAGAGTGAGGGCAGTCCCGGTGCTCTTTGCGACACCCATGCACACTTCGTCATAGTAGTAGTAGATGCCTTGCATGAGCTGGTTCTGGACATAGATGACCGTGAAACTGATAGACTCGAACACGACAAAGGACCTGTTGCGGAAGCAGGCGCCCAGCGACTTCCAGAAGCTGAACTGCTCCTCTCCCTGCTGGAAGTGGTTTTCCTTATAGAAGAAGGTGCTGGCATAGATGACCACCGCCATGAGGACCCCAAGACCGATCATGATAAGTCGGTAGGGCGTGGCATCCTGGCCGGGTCCCGGCTGGATGAGCCCGATGGCGATAGGGAAGGCAGTGGAAATGAGGCTGAACCCGATCTTCCAGATGAAGATGCTGCTTCGAGCCTTGTTGGAGACTGCCATTTCGTATGGCATGATGTAGACGGCAGTTGCAATAGCCGTGTAGAGGGTATCGAACAGAAACATGCCGACCAACATCTGGATAAACAGCGCCGTCTGGTTGCCCTTGAACCCGGGCACAGCAATCCAGAAGACCGCAAAGGCGGCCGCATACAGGGGTGCCCCGTACCGGATGTAGGGAATACGGCGGCCGAGCCGGCTCTTGGTCCGGTCACTGATGTACCCGAACAGTGGGTCGTTGAAGGCATTCCAGATGCCGAAGAGCAGCCACACGATTGAGGCAAGGCGTGGTGCCAGCCCCATGACGCGCGTGAAGTAGTAGGTCAGTGCTGCGCCTTCAGCGATCGAGCAGAGAATAGCCGCTCCACCGTCAGCTGCCGATACCCAGATACGGCTGTGGACTGGGACAGACTCCTCGTGAAGAGCTTCTCCTGACAGAAGGGCTGAACCTTCTCCGGCGATTCTTGTGCCCTCGAGT
>JAPLGJ010000080.1 GCA_026390215.1 Caldisericota bacterium | reverse complement strand
GGGCCATCGACGGACTCAAGCTGACCGGTGACGAGAAGACCGGTGCCGAGATCATCCGCAGGTCACTTCGCGAGCCGCTCAGAATCATCGCAGACAACTCTGGCTATGAGGGCGTCATCGCAATTCAGAAGGTGCTCGAGGTCGACGACAATCTCGGATTCAACTCCCTGGGCAACAAGTTCGAGGACCTCTTCAAGAGTGGCATTGTTGACCCGCTGAAGGTCACACGCCTTGCGCTGTTGAACGCAGAAAGCATCGCAAGCCTGCTCCTCTCGACGGCGGCCATGGTCACAACCGTTCCGAAGGCGGAGAGTTCGGCTCCAGCTGCCCCGGCCTACCCCGACTACTAGAACTCTGCTTCGCTCATCGTCTGTCGACAGAACCCCGGTCTTGTGGCCGGGGTTTTTGCATAGCTCAGGACTGATGTTTCTCGACTCAAGTGTTGAGCATCGCTCCCGGAATATGTGAAGATACCTTGAAAATAACCGCAACTGTGCTACACATATCGTCAGGCTGAACAATAGCTAATTCTTTTTCGGGAGGAAGAGAGGATGAAGAAGCTGCTAGTTGTATTGCTGTCGTTCATGTTCGTCGCAGTTCTATTTGCTGGATGCAAGAAGACCACACCGCCCACGGACACCGGCGCCAAGTTTCACATTGGCGTCGTCACCGGCACGGTCTCCCAGTCTGAAGATGATCTGCGCGGAGCCGAACGCCTGGTGCAGGAGTACGGTGATGCGGCCGATGGTGGCATCATCACGACCCTGACCTATCCAGACAACTTCACGTCTGAACAGGAAACAACGATCGCTCAAATCGTCGGCCTTGCCGACGACCCACTTATGAAGGCTATTGTCGTCAACCAGGCAGTCCCGGGTACCGCTGAAGCGTTCAAGCGCGTGCGCGAGAAAAGACCAGACATTCTCCTGTTTGCCGGCGAACCTCATGAGGACCCCAACGTCATCGAAGCGGCAGCCGACCAGTCTGTCAGCGCCGACAACGTTGCACGCGGCTACCTCATCATCTGGGCGGCCAAGCAGATGGGCGCCAAGACGTTCGTTCACGTCTCCTTCCCACGCCACATGAGCTACGAACTGCTAAGCCGCAGGCGCTATATCATGGAAGAGGCCTGCAAGGACCTCGGCCTCAAGTTCGTCTTCGAGACAGCCCCCGATCCTACCAGCGATGTCGGCATGGCGGGCGCCCAGCAGTTCATGCTCGAGAAGACTCCTGCCTGGATACAGAAGTACGGCAAGGAAACCGCGTTCTTCTGCACCAACGACGGAGAAACGGAACCGCTCCTCAAGCAGATCATGAAATACGGTGGCCTGTTTGTCGAAGCTGACCTTCCGTCGCCCCTTATGGGCTATCCGGGAGCACTCGGCATCGACCTCAAGGCTGAGCAGGGCGATTGGCCGGCTATCCTCAAGAAGGTTGGAGACGCTGTCATCGCTCAGGGTGGCTCGGGCCGTTTTGGCACGTGGGCTTTCTCCTATGGCTACACCACGACTGCCGGTCTCGGTGAGTACGCCAAGCGCTGCATCGAGGGCACAGCCAAATTGGGCAACAATACAGATCTGTTCGACTCCTACGCCAAGTACACACCCGGCGTAGCCTGGAACGGGTCCAATTACAAGGACCTGAATGCTGGAACGACGTCGCCCAACCACGTCCTTGTGTACCAGGACACGTACGTCTTCGGCAAGGGCTACCTTGGAACGACGAAACAAGTCGTTCCGGAGAAGTACCTGACCTTCAGGGCTCCAGGAAGCTAAGCCAGCAACGACCGTCAAGTGCCGGGGCCATGCGCCCCGGCACTGTTTTCAGTTCAGAGCGCAGCAGTACCGGCCAACAGGAAACTCATGATTCGTTGCGGCAGTGCGCAGTCATGAAAAGAGTGAAACTGCGCGTCTTGAGCACTTGTTTGTCTGTCGCCGTGCTGTTTCGGATACGGCGCGTCAGGTATTGTCAATCCCTGCCCGCTAGTACCTGATGTGCAAACCTCATCCGGGACGCTCTCCAGCAAACGGCTGGCGGCAATCCAGCACAGCATCTCACGGCGTACAATCTCTGAGAGGTGGTACAGATGACCGAACAACAGCCGTTGCTGCACATGCAGGGCATTACCAAGGAGTATTTTGGAAACAGGGTCCTGACCGATGTCTCCCTCGACGTCAACCGTGGCGAGGTCCTCGGCCTTGTCGGGGAAAACGGAGCCGGCAAGTCGACCCTCATGAACATCCTGTTTGGAATGAGCGTCATTGCTCAGACCGGGGGCTATGCCGGTACGGTCTCCATTGACGGCAAGGACGTCAATTTCCAGAACCCGTTCGATGCCCTCAAGGCAGGCATTGGCATGGTTCACCAGGAGTTCTCGCTGATCCCGGGGTTTACCGCCACCGAGAACATCCTTCTCAACGGTGAAGTCCTGCAGGACAACCTCGTGACGAAGGTCTTTGGACCGCGCTTGAAGACGCTGGACCTCGCGGAAATGCGTGCCATCGCGGAGAAGTCCATCGAACTGCTGGGCGTCGAAATCAGCCCGGACACGCTGGTTTCCGAAATGCCCGTTGGCCACAAGCAGTTCACCGAGCTCGCCCGCGAGATCCATCGTCCCGAGATGAAGCTGCTGGTGCTCGACGAGCCGACGGCAGTCCTGACGGAGTCCGAGGCACAGGTCCTTCTGACTTCACTCCGCAGACTGGCCGCCTCTGGAATTGCCATTATCTTCATCACGCACCGCCTCCAGGAGATCGTCGACATATGCGACAGGATTGTTATCCTGCGGGACGGACAAGTCGTGAAAGAGGTGGCCACCGGTGACACCGACATCGGTCAGGTCGCCGAACTCATGGTAGGACGCAGCGTTGCGGCCAAGTCG
>JAPLGJ010000086.1 GCA_026390215.1 Caldisericota bacterium | reverse complement strand
GAAATTGCCTGAATTGCGGTCGACCACGGCAACGTCATGGCCTTCTTCCGAGAGCTTCGTAGCAAGCTGAGCGCCAAGGCGCCCACAACCAACAATAACAATATACATGACAAACATCTCCTCGCGAATCCCTGAAGGGACCCTTCACAAAGCGTTGAGTATAGGCAGTCCCCGTTGGACGTCAAGGTATCCCGTCTCCTTACTTGGGCTGTTCCTTCACGTCAATGGACAAACCAGTGCACGGGCTGCTGAAGTGTTGCAGGCTCAGTGCAACGGTGCTACCATGACCCGCGCGCACTTGCCGTAACGAGGAGATACCATGCAGGAACCGCTCGAAAACCAACCCATCAAGACGAGTCCGGGAGGAAGTCGTCTGCATCGCATGCGAGCTACGTCTCCAGTCGTATGGGGCCAGTCAGGCGCTGTCATGGCATTCTACCACAGCGGGGCGCTGGCCGACATCGTCATCATTCTAGGGATCCTCGGGGTCTTCTATGGCATAACGCAGGTCGGACGCGAGTGGACGGGCGTACTAAGGCCAACGGTGCTGATCGACCTGTCGTTTGCTGCGCTGCCCCGGTACACGCTGTTCTCACTGGTCCGTGGGTTGGCCGCCTACTGCATCTCCTTCGTCTTCACTATTGTGTACGGCTACTGGGCGGCCAAAGACCGTCTGGCCGAGAGATTGCTGGTCCCCATCCTGGACATCCTGCAGAGCATCCCCGTCCTGGGATTCATGCCGGGAGTCGTGCTGGCGCTCGTTTCCCTCTTCCCCAGCAGCAACATCGGACTGGAGCTTGCCGCAGTACTGATGATCTTCACGGGACAGGCATGGAACATGACGTTCAGTTTCTACAATTCTCTCAAATCGGTACCGCAGTATCTCCAGGAGGCCGGCACCATCTATCGCTTCAACTGGTGGCAGCGTCTCACGCAGATTGAGATGCCTTACAGCGCAGTGGGCCTCATCTGGAACAGCATGATGAGCATGGCTGGCGGATGGTTCTTCCTGATGGTTACCGAGGCGTTTCAACTGGGCAACAGGGATTTCAGGCTGCCGGGGATCGGGTCCTACATGTCGGTCGCCGTCGAGAAGGGCAACGTGCCGGCCATGGCCGCAGCGATCGTCGCCATGGTCCTGATGATCGTCGCGCTTGACCAGCTGCTGTGGCGGCCAACCGTTGTCTGGGCACAGAAGTTTCGTATCGAAGACACGAGTCAGGAGGAGTCGATGGACTCGTGGTTCCTGGACCTTCTCCACCACTCTCACATCCTGCGCTGGACCGGCGCTGCAAGCTCCTCCGTCGGCAGCCTGTGTGGCAGACTGATTTCTCGGCTCTTCCGGCGCGTCCCGCGCACCATGCCGGACAGCTCACCTGTTGCTTCTGCTCCCGAGCAACCTGGAGTGTCGAACCGCCCTTCCGTCTCCGTCGTCCTCTCTCGCATCCTGTTCTTCCTGCTGGCGGCCGCCCTGGCTGTTGCCCTTTCCCAAGTCGTCCGGCTTCTCATGTCCGTTCGCATCGGCGAATGGCTTCGCCTGCTGAGGAGCGATCTTCTGACCCTCGCACGCGTCACCGTGGCCATTGCCCTGGGGACCCTGTGGGCTTTGCCCGTCGGTCTGCGCATCGGGCTCTCGCCAAGGCTGTCGAGGATCATGCAGCCAATCGTCCAGGTTGCGGCATCGTTCCCGGCGCCCATGCTGTTCCCGGCCGTGATCCTCCTGCTGTCTTTGCTCAGAGTGAGTATTGGCTTCGGCAGTGTCGTGCTCATGCTGCTCGGCACCCAATGGTACATCCTCTTCAACGTCATTGCCGGCGCACAAGCCATTCCATCCGACCTCAAAGAAGCTGCTGCGAGCTACCGCGTTACGGGAAGACAGCGCTTCTGGTCTCTGTACCTTCCCGCCATCTTCCCATACCTCGTGACCGGCTGGGTGACAGCGACAGGTGGGGCCTGGAACGCGAGTATCGTCGCCGAGATCGTGACGTTCCGCGGCGAGACCCTCAGGGCGCAGGGGATCGGGTCTGTCATCAGTGAGGCCGCGTTTGGCGCCAAGTTCGCTGAACTGGCTGCTGCAATCCTCATCATGTCACTGACCGTCGTGCTCATCAACCGCTTCGTGTGGCACAGGCTGTATGCCGTCGCCAGTACGCAGTATAACCTCAGCAAGTAGAGGAGGTCCTATGGAAGACTCTCTGCAACAGCCCATCCTGCTCTCGAGCGAGAACGTCTCTCAGCGCTTCTCGATGCCCAACGGAAACATGGTGACCGTTCTGGACAGCATAAGTATGGAAATACGGAAAGGGGAAATCATCTGCCTCCTCGGCCCCTCGGGCTGTGGCAAGTCGACATTCCTGCGCATCCTGGCCGGCCTCATGCGACCCACTAGCGGCAAGGTGTTCGCCCGCGGTACGGAAATGGCAGGTCTGACCCCGGGAGTCGGCATGGTTTTCCAGATGTTTGCCCTCTTTCCGTGGATGACCGTGAGTGAGAATATCCAGTCCGTCCTCGTCCCTCTGCAACTCCCACGTGAGGAAGTGCAGCGCCGCGTCAGCACCGTGATCAAGATGGTTGGTCTCGAGGGCTTCGAAGAGGCGTACCCCCGCGAGATCTCGGGCGGCATGAAGCAGCGTGTGGGTATCGCGCGTGGTCTTGCGGTACAGCCTGAGCTGCTGTTCATGGACGAGCCCTTCAGCGCCGTGGACGCCCTGACGGCTGAGTCGCTCCGAGCAGACCTGGTCGACATCTGGGATGAAGCCGACGGACAGCCAGCGTCCATCGTCATGGTCAGCCACGACATCAAAGAAGTCGTCTACATGGCCGATCGCATCGTTGTCTTCTCGGCGAACCCGGGGCGCATCCGTACGATCGTCCAGAACAAGCTGGCACGACCTCGTGACTACCGGGCTCCGGAATTCCTGGCGATGGTCGACTATCTCCATGACATCATTACGACAAACGAACTGCCCGACAACCAGCCCGCAGCGGTGAGCACTCCCTCACAGCCTGTCTATGAGCCCCTTCCACCCGTCTCTTCAGGCGACGTCGTCAGCTTCGTCGAGTACCTGGACTCGCATGGCGGCCAGGGTGACGTCTTCGTTCTGGCTCACGAATTCGGCAAAGAATTCAGCGACCTCATCAACATCGTCAAGGCTGCCGAGATGCTGGATTTCATCGATACGCCAAAGCATCGCACCGTGCTGACGCCCCTGGGGCACCGCTTCTCGGACATGGACACCGAGGACCAGAAAGTCGTCTGGAAACAG
>JAPLGJ010000022.1 GCA_026390215.1 Caldisericota bacterium | reverse complement strand
ATACTGGATCTGAGTGCCGAGTCTCCTGGATTCCACCAAGCCAGCTTCTCTGAGCATAGACAGGTGTTTGGACGCTACCGACTTTTCGATCCCCGCTTCAGCGGCCAGCTCACAGACACACCATTGCCTGACGCTGAGCCTCTCCAGCAGGAACACACGCACCGGGTGTGCGAGAGCCTTGAACATGTGCGCTGTCAGTTCGCAGTGCATTCTCTCTTGTTCAGTCATAGCCATATTGTTGCAGTGTTAGGAAACTTAGTCAAGTTCGCTCTTG
The DNA here is from genome assembly GCA_026390215.1 of Caldisericota bacterium. Taxonomy (GTDB): domain Bacteria; phylum Caldisericota; class Caldisericia; order Cryosericales; family Cryosericaceae; genus Cryosericum. Next base: position 4,978 of record JAPLGJ010000022.1, on the reverse strand, counting down.
ACAATGTTGCAAAGTTGCCGAAAATGGAAACATAGCAAGTAGTGCATCGAGGGGTGAGTGTGGAAAACTTGATTCTATATGGTGTCGTCGCCATCTTGTTGGCGTTCTCGACCCAGAAGGACAAGGCCAAGACAAGGAAAGCCCTGATGAAAGGTCTCAAAGCGCTTGAGGGTATCCTTCCGGAGTTTCTGATCGTTGTGATGATTGTGGCCGTTGTCCTGGCTGTGTTCGATCCGCCAACGATCGCGCGGTTGATCGGCTCGGGTTCAAGCTGGACGGGCATTCTGATCGCGTCATTGGTCGGAGCCATCACTCTCATTCCCGGATTCGTGGCGTTCCCTGCGGCGGCCGAGCTTCTCCGAAACGGTGCCGGAGTAACACAGATAGCCGCGTTCGTATCGTCGCTCATGATGGTCGGTGTGGTGACACTGCCACTGGAGATAAGGTACTTCGGCAAGAAGGCCTCCGTTGGCCGCAACGCGCTTGCCTTCGCATTCTCTATTGTCGCAGCGCTGTTTGTGGGATGGATGGTGGCCAGATGAAACTCAACGGCTTCCTGAAGAAGTACCGCGCTACGCTCGTGGTGGCCGTCATCTTCGTCGGGTTTCTGGTCCTGTCTCCCTCCAAAGCCGCACGGGCAGAAAAGTCCCTGGTTGATCAATTGAAGACCATGCTCCTCGTGATGCCTCCGATCTTCGTCCTGTTGGGCCTGCTGGATGTGTGGGTCCCCCGCGAGACACTCATCAGGTACATGGGCAAAGGGTCTGGACTGAAGGGGACTGCGCTGGGCATTGTCCTTGGCGCTGTTGCTGCAGGGCCTCTGTACGGAGCCTTTCCGGTGGCAGCTGTCCTCATGGACAAGGGAGCCAGTTTCATGAACGTGCTCGTGTTCATCGGAGCGTGGTCAACGCTGAAGATCCCCATGTTTCTCTTCGAGATACAGTCGCTTGGGGCGCGTTTTGCGGTCGCGCGCTTTCTCATAGATGTTCCTGGCATCTTCCTCATCGCCTTCATCTTGAGCAAGGTGTTGACCGCAGGCGACATCGAGCGAATCTATGCAGCGTCCCACAATGCGAAGTGATCCTGTGCACAAGGGTGCACAAGGGAGGAGACAGTGAAAATCCAGATTTTGGGGCCTGGTTGTCCGAAGTGCAAGGCGCTTGAACAAAACGTACGTGAGGCGCTAGCCAGACTGGCAGTCGAGGCCGAGGTCGAGAAGGTCACAGATATTGATCGCATGATGGACATGGGCGTCATGATGACACCGGCTCTTGTCTTGGACGGCGTTGTGCTGAGTGTAGGCAGGGTGCTGTCGAGTGTACAGATTGCCGAATTGTTGACCAGGGAGAATCACTGACATGGAAGGCTCTTGCGCGTCTAGGTTGAACGTTCTCCTCTACTCCTGTTCGGGTGCCGCGAATACGGGGTATCTTGCCGATCAGGTCGGGCGAAGGTGTGAGGAGCTGAAACGTGTCGAGTAGAGAGTTGACTCCTAATCGAAAACTGCTGATTGTCATAGCAGTCTTCCTTGTAGCCTATTTCGTTCCGTGGGGAGCGGCTCGGGTCAGCAGTTCCTTAGGCGAGGCGTTTCTCATGCTGGGGGAGTACGCGCAGCAGCATGTGCTCCTGTGCCTCGTGCCCGCGATGTTCATTGCCGGCGCGATCACAGTATTCCTTGACCAGCGGTCTGTCATGCGCTACCTGGGTCCAGATGCAAAGAAGCCCGTGGCTTATGGCGTCGCGGCCGTGTCGGGGGCAATCCTGGCAGTCTGCTCCTGTACTGTTCTCCCTCTGTTCAAAGGCATCTATAAGAAGGGGGCTGGTCTCGGCCCTGCCGTCGCATTTCTGTATTCTGGGCCGGCGATCAACATCCTGGCCATTGTTCTGTCGGCCAAGGTATTTGGCATCAGGCTTGGAATGGCCCGAACAGTCGGAGCTATCCTCTTTTCGGTCGTCATCGGTCTGGTCATGGCGCTGGTGTTCCGGAAGGACGACGCAAAGCGCGCGGCAGACGCCCGCCTGTTTGCTGCACCCGACGAAGCTCCCAGGCGGAGCCTCCGGCAGATGGCGGTCTACATGTTCTCCATGGTGGGCATCCTGGTGTTCATCAACTGGTCCAGCTCCAGGGGTGGCAGTGCTGTCTGGGACGCGGTCTTCGCCGCAAAGTGGTGGATTTCGGCGGCATTCGGGATTGTGCTCCTGTACGCGCTTGTGCGTTGGTTCACCAGGGACGACCTCCGCACATGGGTCGTTGCCACGCGTGACTTCGCACTGCAGATCCTCCCCCTGTTGTTTGCAGGTGTTCTTGCATCGGGCTTCCTTCTGGGGCGCCCAGGGCACGACGCTCTCATTCCGACAAGCTGGGTGGGGAGTCTGCTTGGTGGCAACTCGCTGAGGGCCAACTTCACGGCAGCTTTCTCTGGTGCGCTGATGTACTTTGCCACACTGACAGAGGTGCCCATCGTGCAGGGATTGATGGGCGCCGGCATGGGTCAGGGACCAGCCCTCGCTTTGCTTCTGGCCGGCCCCAGCCTTTCGCTGCCGTCCATCCTGGTCATTGCAGGAGAACTTGGCTGGAAGAAGACGTTGACGTACGTCGGATTGGTGGTCGGGTTTTCGACTGTAGCGGGGATGATCTTTGGAGCTTTGCCGTAGAACACTCCGGAGTGGTTTCCTGAAACAGCAGATGGAGATGGTATCCTTGGAGGTACAATGAGCCACGACAGCCAGAAGAAAACATCAACACCCGCTCCGCTCAAGGGCAGGGCAACAACGGTCCTGAGAGTCGTTCTCCTCGTGTTCGTGGTGACTGCTATTGTCGCCTTGCTCGTGCACGAGGTACGCGGCAGGACGACACAGACGCCCGGCACCTCGGCGACCGTCAGCACTCCGTCTACCCCATCTTCTTCGGATTCGGGCGTGATCCCGTCGTCGGGCGAGACAAGCGTGCCCGCAACCGGCGTAGTCGCCTACTACTTCCATACCACTGACCGCTGCTCATCGTGCATGACAATCGAGAAGTGGACAGCCGAAGCGATTCAGACGGCCTTCGCTGCCCAGCTTGCAGATGGAACGCTGGCGTGGCGGGTCGTCAACGTCGAGGAAGCGGCGAACACACATTTCATCGAGGACTACCAGCTTGTCAGCAAGTCTGTTGTCCTCGTGAGATACGCGAATGGGAAGCCGGGCAAGTGGGAGAACCTGCAGAAGGTCTGGCAGCTCCTGGGTGACCAGACCGTCTTTCAGGACTACATCACGTCATCAACCAGTTCATTTCTGGAGGCCCGGGAATGACTGGCATCCTTGCCGGTGCGGGAGCTGCCCTCTGGTTCGGCATCCTGACATCCATCAGCCCATGTCCCCTTGCAACCAACCTGACGGCCATCTCCTATATGGCGCGCACCATCAACCACCCTCGCCGCGTTCTGCTGTCGGGACTCTTGTACACGCTTGGCAGGGTCGTTGCCTATACTGCGCTCGCGGCACTCCTGGTGGCGAGTGCATTGTCGGTACCCGCCATATCCATGGGGCTGCAGCGCTATGGAAACCTCATCCTGGGCCCTGTCCTGATTGTCGTCGGCATGTTTCTGCTGGAACTCCTGAGTCTCCCGACAAGGGGTGGTGGTGTATCGACCCGTCTGCAGCAGCGTGCCGATGCGGCCGGAATCTGGGGGGCAGCCCTGCTTGGGTTCGTGTTTGCCCTGTCCTTCTGCCCGACCTCCGCAGCACTGTTCTTTGGCAGTCTCCTTCCTCTCGCGCTGAAGGTCCGGTCCCGCTTCCTCCTTCCGGCACTGTTTGGCATCGGGACGGCACTGCCAGTCATCGCGGCCTCTGTCGTCCTTACGCTGGGAGGCAAGGCGACCTCCCGCTTCTTCGAGAAGATGACCAGTCTCGAGCTGTGGGTCCGGAGGGCCACCGGGGCCGTGTTCGTACTGGTCGGCATTTACTACTGTCTCAAGTACATCTTTGGTCTGGCAATCTGAGTACAACTCATCCAAGGTGATGACACCGCAAACGACTCATCGACCGTCGTCTGGCACGGGTGTTCCAGAAGGTTCTTGTCGTTATGTGTCTGAGTCTTGACACTCGAATGTCCTGACATAACATATCAATGTACATTGCATCAATGGAAGTTGTGACATGATCCAGCGTGTGCCGGCCCGTGGGCCACGGGACATAGGCGCTGGCTGGAAGTCGGTATGCGAGGGGCAGGCGGAGTTCTTGTCAATCTTGCGGGGTTGGAACCGTTTTCGTTCCACGCTGACGCCGTCTCGTGCCTCTAGACCGACGAGGGAAACGTCTGACAATGTGTCGACACTGTAGAGATCGGGGGACTGGACACTGGGGTTGCGGGTCCGTTATCCCACACGCCCGGACGGGTTCCGGAGCACGAATCGAGGAGGAGACATGAGCGCATTCTACTGTGACGCCTGCCGCGCCAAGTTCGAGGCGGAGGGCGCCCGAACCGAGTGGATCGACCGCACGTACGGACCCTGCACGCGGTGGATCGCAATATGTCCGACCTGTGGAGCCGAGTGCGGGCTTGCAGAGACCGTCCATGCGCACAGCGAAAATGACAGCTTCGGCGGATCTTTGGGCTGGGGTGGAGGATCGTGTGATGGCGGGGGATCGGGATGCTCGTCCTGCGGGGGAAATTAGTCCGAACAACGTATCCATGTGCATGAATCGAGAGGAGTTGTGACATGATCCAGCGTGTGCCGGCCTGTGGGCCACGGGACATAGGTACTGACTGGAACTCGACATGCGAGGAACAGGCGAAGTTCGTGTCTGTCCTGCTGGAGCCCCAGCGCATCAAAATCATCAGGCTGTTGCGTGGCGGCGAGCGGTGTGTCTGCGAGATCGAGCAGGAGCTGGGCATCCCACAGAACCTGGTCTCGCATCACCTGAAAGTACTGCGCGAGGCAGGGCTGGTCTCGGCACGCAGAGAAGGGCAGTTTGTGCACTACTCGCGCGTCGA
>JAPLGJ010000074.1 GCA_026390215.1 Caldisericota bacterium | reverse complement strand
CGCACCTCCTTGTTGAGGCCCCTTGCCGCCAGCTCCTTGCGGACGAACCCCACGAACCGCCTCACGTTGCCCGTCTGTATCGAATCCGCTCCGTCCAGCCCCAGAGGCAGGCCGACGACCAGGCAACCCGCACCCTCGAGCACGACGCGGTCGACCACGGCTCGTGCTGTTGCGGCCGGGAGCCCCATGTCGATCGAGCCAGCAGGGAAGGCTGTCCCCACGTCCGCCACCGTCCGGGCAAGGCCGATGTGGCGCCCGCCGACGTCGAGGCAAAGAACGATCTGCGAGCCCGATGGACCGTCAGCCAAGCAGTGCCTCCAGTTCCTCTGCGGTCGGCAGGCCTGCGATACGGCCCTGGCACATGCGGTCGCTGCCACCGCCCTTGCCGCCGTACTTGTCAGTCAGGGCCTTGAAGATGCCGCGTGCCGAGAACGTCGCCCCGGCTGTGCCGAACACCTTGATGACGGTGAAGCCGTCTCCGCCGGATGCCATGCCGATGAAGACGCCATCTCCCAGCTGCTGCTCGGCCATGTCCCCCGCACTGCGCAGGGCTTCGGCGGTCAGGCCCTCGAACGTGGCCACCACCACTCGCTGGCCCTTGACGATAGCCGGCTGGGCGATCAGGTCGCGCACACGGCGGTCGGTCGCCGCCGCGATGAGCCCTTCGATGCGACGGTCGCGTTCCCTGACCACACCCGTGAGGTCTTCCACCGCGCGCGTCACCTCTGCCGGGACCGGCGCACAGCCCAGCGTCTCAGCAGACCGTTCGACACTCTCCTGATATGTCCAGAACTCCCGCAGGGCCCCCAGCCCGACGGAAGCCTCGATGCGCTTGGTGTCCGTCCCGATACTGCGGATGGACCGGATGTGCAGGAAGCCGATATCGCCGGTCGCAGTGACGTGCGTGCCACCGCACAGCTCCTTCGAGATGCCGTCGGCCGTCACCACGCGCACGGCTGTGCCATACTTCTCGCCAAAGAACGCCAGCGCCCCCGTCTTGCGCGCTTCCTCGATGGGCATGACGTCGGTCCGCACCGCAGCATTGGACGTGATGAACCGCAGCACCTTCTCTTCCAGGACTTTGCGGTCGCCCGCGCCGAGACTGCCTCGGAAACTGAAGTCGAAATGGAACTCGTCGGGCATGACCTTGGAACCCTTCTGCTGGACGGTCGGGTCCATGGAGCGCAGGGCGGCCTGCAGGAGGTGTGTCGCCGTATGCGCCCGCGCGATCGCCTTCCGTCGCTCCGGGTCCACTTCGGCGCGCGCGCTGTCTCCCGCCGCGATGGCACCTTCGACCAGGATGCCTTCGTGGATGATCAACCCCTCCACGGGGGTCCCCGTGTCCGTAACCTCGAAGCGCGCACCAGGCGTCGTGATGAAACCCGTGTCGCCCACCTGGCCGCCCTTCTCGCCGTAGAACGGGGTCGACGAGAGGATGAGCCCGACATGGTCGCCCACCTTGGCACTGCTGGCGGCTTCGCCGTCCTTCAGGAGGCCCGTGACCACAGCCTCGGCCGACAGCGTTTCATAGCCGACGAAATGCGAACTGCCGACCGTTTCTCTCAGCTTGACGTACCCGGTCCGTTCGCGGCTTGCCTCTTCCACGCCCGACGACTCGCTGCCACCATGGCGCTGATCGTTCAGCAGGACGTCGAAGCCTTCGCGGTCCAGGTTGAGCCCTGCGTCCCGCAGGAGGTCAGCCGTCAGTTCGACCGGGAAGCCCATCGTGTCGTGCAGGTAGAACGCGGTCTTGCCGGGCATGGTGTCGCTCCCGTCCTGGCGCACTGCCAGAGTGGCCTTGGTGAATTCGACCAGCCCTTCACGGAGCGTGTGGTCGAAGCGCTGCTCCTCGACCTCCATGTCGCCCTTGATGCGGTCACCTTCGGCGACTAGCTCGGGAAACGGCCCCTTCATGACGTCGATGACCGTGTCCGCGACCTTACCCATGAAGGCGCCCTCGATGCCGATCATGCGACCCAGCGCCTGAGAACGGCGCAGAAGGCGGCGCAGGACGTAGCCCTGCTTCTCGTTGCTGGGCAGAAGGTTCTCGGCCATGAGGAACGTACAGGCGCGAACGTGGTCGGCGATGGTCTTCATGCGTGCCGTCACTCGCGGGTCCGCACCATATTCCTGGTGCGACAGGTCCGCCACCGTCTGGATGATGGGCCGGAACCCGTCCGTCTCGAAGTCCGTGTCAGTCTCCTCCATGATACTCGTCATGCGCTCGAGGCCCAGGCCGGTGTCGATATTCTTGCGGGCAAGCGGCTTCAGCGAGCCGTCGGGCTGACGGTCGAACTGCGTGAACACCAGGTTCCAGTACTCGAGGAACCGGTCCCCGTCGTCGCCCATCTGCTGGTTCTCGTCGCCCGGGTGACGCACCCCGCGGTCGATGTAGAGCTCGCTGCAGGGACCGCACGGGCCGACGGGGCCCATGGTCCAGAAGTTGTCGTCGGCACCCATCGGCACGATCCGCTCGCGTGGGATGCCGACCTTCTGCCAGATGTCCGCCGTCTGGAGGTCTTCCTTATATATAGTTACCCAGATGCGGTCGGGCGACAGGCCGAGGACCCTGGTCGAGAACTCATACGCCATCGCGATGGCCTCGTCCTTGAAGTAGTTGCCGATGGAGAAGTTGCCCAGCATTTCGAAGAAGGTGTGGTGGCGCGCCGTCCGGCCGACCCGCTCGATGTCGTTCGTGCGGATGCATTTCTGGTCCGACGTCATGCGCAGGCTCGGAGGCATGACCTCTCCCAGGTAGTACTGCTTCAGAGGGACCATGCCGGCTGCGGTAAAGAGCAGGGTCGGGTCAGGCGAAAGCAGAGGAGCGCTGGGGAGTCTCAGGTGGTCGTATCCCTCGAAGAAGCGGAGAAAACCTTCTCGAATATCTGCTGAGTTCACATTTCACCTCACGGCATGCCGGTCATGCCAAGCCCCGGCGCATGAGGACAGTATATGCTCAGCGCCCCGTGAGGCAAGAACAGCCAATCCCTGTAACATTTCGGGACGGTTCCGTTTCGTTACAGCCATATGGAGTCAGCTGGTAAAGAGCGGGCAACGTGGTAAGTTCGTTTGGCCTTGTGTAACAGGGGACAGCCGTAGTTGTTGTAACATCCTGCGATGCGGACGGGAGCGGGTTCCCGCCTCCGCGGCAGAGCGCCACTCAGAAGCACCCCTCGTATTGAACAGAAATGCTCGGGGGGAACGACGGAAAAGGGCAAGGGATGTGGTGCTAGGTACCGGAGCTAGCGGTCCCCTCGGAAGATGGCCGTCCGCTGAAGCGCCAGCATGATGCCCACCGAGGCGACACCGTTTAGGAGGCCCCGGAGCAGGTTGAAGGGGATGATGGCCGTCACGATGATGGCTTTGACGGCCGCAATCGGCATCTTGAAGTACCAGGGGTCCACGATCAGGTTGACGCCGGCCATGACGGTCGTCATCACGACAACGCCCAGACCTGCGGCGGCGACCTTCACCCACACCTTCCTGGAGCGAGCCATCAGGGACACTGGCAACGCAAAGGCGATGACCGTCATCGTGTTCATGCCTGCTCCGACCCAGCCGTCCGTCCCACGGCCGATGAGCGCCCAGAGGATTCCTTTCACCACCGCCGTCAGGATGGCCGCAGCGGGACCCATCGCCGAGCCAGCGATGAAGACGGCGACATCGCCAAAGTCGAACTTGAGGAATGACGCTGCCGGCAGCAGGGGAAATTCGAACAGCTGAAGGACGTACCCGACGGCAGCCAGCATGCCGGTCAGGGCGAGCACACGCAGTTTTCTCGATTCCATTCTCTACCTCCATAGCAGACGCAGCCTTGCAGCTGCAATCAACCCTGGGGGCACGGAAAGTCCACGTCTCTTCCCGTCCAGACTGTACTGTCGGCCCTGGAATCACACCAAGTCCTACCGCCGCAGCGGCTCGTGGGCTAAGCTCTTCGCTATTACCACCGGTCGGGAATCTCACCCTGCCCCAGAGAACAATTCAAGTATATGCCGCCCCGAAAACGTGTCAAACCCTCGCATCGACTCACCCAGAGTGCACGTGAACGATGACAGAATACTGCTGGTCCTCGGGACAAGAGAGGAACAGTGGGAATGGAGCTCACGATGTCCCCGAGGATGTTGGTCGAATCCAAGGGGTGGCTCTAGGAACGGAAGAAGCGGGAGGTGGTCAGGACACAAGCGTATCTGAAGGCGAGGAAGGCCAAGAAGTCGCTGATGGTCCGACGTTGCTGCACACAAGACAGCCTCTGTTGTGCTGGAAATGTTCGTATCTACAAGAGCGACAGTCGGGCCTGCCATTGCGACCTTGTCGCCACCCCGATCCACCCACGACGGGTAAGGCGTTTCCACCAATCGAACTCAGACCGCGCTAATCAAGACCTACACTACTGGTCGCGATGCTGCGTGCATGCCCCTCGGTTTCACGTCCTGATGACACTCATTCTTGTGGGAGACGCCAACACCAACCCTTGTGTGGAGCGCGGATCCTCCCCCGGAACGTGCTTGAATATTGGCGCAGGAGCCGTAGACTCTAGTCTGCAGTACTTCTCTACTGCTCGTAGGTAATCGTTATCGTCTTGGTTGCATCCGCCCAGACAATCGAGCACCCGAGATTCTCGGAGACAAATCTCAAGGGAAGCATCGTCCTGCTGGAAATGATCTCGGGGACCACCTTGGTATTCGCAGCGTCAATTGGAGTACTCGTGCCATTCACTGTCGCCGTGCTCCTGCCGATCCAGAGTTCGATCGTCGTGCCGCCGAGGGTCACGGTTGCCTTTCTGGCGGTCCCATCCCAGCCGACGGTTCCTCCGAGTGCTTCGATGATTGCACGTATCGGAACAAGGGTCCTTCCGTTCTTGATGACAGGAGGCGAATCGAGCGTGACCGAGCCGCCGTTGACAGTGAACCTGGAGTTCCCTATCTGAAGGACGATGACGGTCTGCTTCTTCTCTTGCTCGAACCTTGCACTGATGGCATGGTTCGAGGTCACGTTGGTGAAAGAGTACGAGGAGATCGCTCCCTGTGACACCCCGTCCACGCTGACACCAGCAATACGGTAGCCTGAGTTCGGAGACATGGTGAAGGTCTTGCTCCCGCCCGGGAGGACGGCCTGCGGGGTGTTCGGGGTGATGCTACCCCCCGTCCCTGAAGAGGGTGTCAGCACGAAAGAGGGTGCAGCAGTGAGGGTTGCGCTGAGCGTGCAAAGGGGGACATCGCCGCTGGTGTGGTCGACGAGCATCACGGTGACGACGTGCGAGCCAGGCGTGTTGAATGTCACGTGCCACGTGTCACCGGGCGCCGTTCCCGGATCCAGAAACCACCCATCGCCGGCGCAAACCCCAATCAGATCCGATCCATCCGCTGACAATGGCACGTTCTGCCAGGATCCTCCCCAGACGGCAAGCTGAGAGACATCCTTTGGGGAGGCAGACGTGATGCGGAACTTGAATGCGACATTGTCGTAGCGGATACCGTTTGTCGGATTGGCCATCGTCGTGTGAAACTCCCGCGAGACTCCCGTTGTGTAGGCGCCACCCAAGTCAGAAGAAGTCATTGTCGGAGCGACCACAAACAGGGCAGTGACGCTCTTGTCTCCATCCATCACGATGGTTGCCGGGTTCGCACTCCCTGCAAGGTCCCCAGACCAGCCGGTGAACGGGTAGCCGGCGGTAGGGATAGCAGTGAGGGTGACGACCGTGCCAGGTGTGTAGGAAGCAGCATCGGGAACCCTCCTGATCGATCCGCCGATAGCAGGCACAGCCGCGGCCTTCAGAACGAACGAAGACAAAGACGCAGCTTCATACCGGAAGACACCGGCACCCTCGGTGCCGGCATACAGTGTGGTTGGGGTGAGGCAACCGATGGCAACCGGACGGACATTCGTGTTGCTGAGACCAGCATTCACCGCTGTCCATGTGGTGCCGCTATCCGTGGAACGGCAGACGCCACCGCCGTAGGTACCGGCATAGAGGGTGGTGGGCGTCGTGGGGTGGATGACGACAGAGCGGACATCCTGACTCGTGAGACCGGTGTTTGTAGCGTTCCACGTGGTGCCACCGTTCGTGGAACGACAAACGCCACCGCCATAGGTACCGGCATAGAGGGTCGTCAGGATCGTGGGGTGGATGGCAATGGATGAGACATACTGGTTGGTGAGACCAGTGTTCACCGCAGTCCACGTAGCGCCGCTGTCGATGGAGCGGAAGACGCCGCCGCCGTAGGTACCCGCATAGAGGACGGAGGGGGTGCGAGGGTCGATTGCAACACAATAGATCTTCATGTTGCCAAGACCACTACTCACTTTGGTCCAGTGAGCGCCGCCATCAGTGGAGCGGAAAATGCCACCACCATCGGTACCAGCATACAGGGTGGCAGGAGTGAGCGGATCGATCACGAGAGCCGTGACGTTCTGGTTGGCAAGGCCTGTGTTCATTGCAGTCCAATGGTCCCCGCTGTCCGTGGAGCGGAACACGCCACCACCGTAGGTACCAGCATATAGGGTATCGCGGGCGGCGGGATCGATGGCAAGGCGCAGGGCATTCGGGTTGGCGAGGCCAGTGTTCACCGCAGTCCAGGTGGAGCCGCTGTCCGTGGATCGGAGAACACCACCACCCATGGTACCGGCATACAGCGTGGCTGGGGAGAGAGGATCGATGGCAAGACAGTACACGTCACCTCCATAGGGCGGCAGTTGTATCCATGCACCTGCGTCTGCTGCCTGTGCGGCGGAGACACCGATCAACACACCTGAGCAGGTTAGGACGAGACACAGAATCAGAACCAAGACACGACAGACGAGTTGTCTCATAGTCGAGGCCTCCTTTGGACTCACTCTCTTGCTAGTAGTTGGCACTATCATGGACGCGCATGCAAGAAATGTCAAGCATTTCTTTCATCAGGCAAATCTCCGGAGCAACGTGCGAGGCGACCTAGCACTGGGTCGCACCATCTCTTCACGCCGGAGCCTGTTTCGGCCGGGTCTGTGTCGCGCTGTTGCATTCGCCCATTCCTTCGTAAACTGTACCTATCCCAGGAGGTAGCTATGGAGAAAGTCATGTATCTGAAGGACCTGAACGAGAAGCTGAACGAGCTGTACTATCAGTGCAACATCGCCGCGTGGAACCTGTCGACGACGGGCAAGGACGAGTACGCCGCGCAGGCGGAGCATGCCAACCTGGCAATGCGGCTCTTCCTAGCCGACAAGGGGCGCTTCGACACCGTGAATGCCGTGCTCGCCGCGACCAACTTGGAGGAGTTCGAGCGCAGGCAGCTCACCCTCATCCATGACATGATGGTCGAGAACCAGCTGGACAAGGAGACGCTCCAGCAGCTGGTCAGCAAGCAGATCGCCCTTCAGGGCATCACGACGAAATTCCGTGGCACGATCGACGGCAAGGAAGTCAACAACAAGCAGATCGAGGAGATCCTCCGGTCCAGCACCGACAATGACCTGCGCAAGAAGGCATGGTTCGCCAGCAAGCAGGTGGGCCCCGTGCTTGAGCCCGGCCTCATGGAGCTCATCAAGCTGCGCAACGAGTCCGCCGTCAAGCTGGGGTACGCCAACTACTATGAGATGCAGATCCAGCTCCAGGAGTTCGACGGCGCATGGCTCAAGCGGACGCTTGAGAGCTACCGCGACCAGACCGACACGCTGTTCCGCCGCGTCAAGGATGCCATCGACCAGGCCGTCGGCAAGCGTCTCGGCGTCGATCCGGACAAGCTGATGCCGTGGCACATGAGCGACATGTTCTTCCAGGAAGCTCCCCGCACCTCAGACGTCGACCTCGGCGTGTATTTCGAGGGCAAGGGCAACCACATCGTCGAGGAACTCGCGACAGCAACCTACGACGCCACCGGCCTGGACATCCGCGACATCATCGCGCGCAGTGACCTCTACGAGCGAGCGGGCAAGGACCAGCACGCCTTCTGCATGCATCTCGACACCAGAGGCGACGTCCGCGTCCTGGCCAATCTGCGGCCCAACGAGACAGAAATGGAGACCCTCCTGCACGAGATGGGACATGCCTGCTACGACAAGTACACCGACATGTCGCTTCCCGAGGTCCTGCGGCAACCCGCGCACATCTTCACGACCGAAGCCGTCGCCATGTTCTTTGGGCGCATGGCCCGCGACCCCAAGTGGTACAACCAGATGGTCGGCATCGATGGCGCCAACCTCCAGAGACTGCAGGCCGACCTGCCGGTCGCCATCCGCAACCAGATGCTCGTCGCGACGCGGTGGATCACCCACTTTGCGCTCTTCGAGCGCGAACTGTACCGCACCGAGAAGAGCGACAGCCAGCTGTGGTACCAAGGCGTGCAGAGCATCCAGTACCTCAACGCCCCCGAAGAGCGCTTCGAGCAGCCCGACTGGGCCGCCAAGTACCACTTCGCCATGGCGCCGGTCTACTACCACAACTACCTGCTCGGCGAGATGCTCGCGTCCCAGTTCGACCACACCCTGCGCGCCAAAGGCGACGGCGAAGTCCTGACGCCCGAAGGTGGCCGCTGGTTCGTGGGCAACGTCTTCACGCCCGGCTCAAAATACTCATGGAACACCATGATCGAGCACGCCACCGGCGAACAGCTCAACCCTTCCTACCTGGTCCAGCAGTTCAACTACTAATCTGCTGCCTGTAACAATTCGGGACGGTTCTCTCTCTGTAACACTGTTACACTTTTGGAACCGTCCCGTTTTGTTACAAGCCCAATCTGCTACGTGTCTGACTTGTCTCCGCTGGACGAGAGATACCGGCGCACGGTCATGTGGCTCACTCCGAGCGTAGCCGCTATGACCCTCAGGCTCATTCCCTGTTGATGGAGCCTGACCACGCTGGACACGTCAGTCAAATCCGGACTCTGTCCAGGACTGGGTTTGCAGGAAGCAGCAGCGCTGCCGATCTCTGATCGAGCCCGACCGGTCATTTCCGCCCATCGCCTAGTCCTGCCGGTGAGGAGAACACCCGGCTTCTTGAGACCGATGCCCGCGTGGACAAACTCTCGATAGAGGTCTCGAGACTCGGCTTCCTGCCGGCTAAACACCCTCATTAATTCCTGATCCTTCAGCGAAACGCGAGAGGGCACACCGAGCACGGCAGTGCTGTAGCTACTCCATGGCCACTCCTGAGGAGCAGCCACAAGGCCCGCCCTCAAGGGGTTCAGCACGACGTAGCGCGAGGCCTCGAGGAGATGACTGTCCTGCGTGATCAGGATCGAGAAGAAACGGTCCTGAAATACATGACCGTGACGTTCCCGGGACATGTTGTACCACTCGCCATACGTCATGTTGATGTGGTGCATTCCTTCCGACAGATTATCTTTGGGCGTCTTCAGCAGAAAGTGATAGTGATTCCCCATGACACACCAGGCATACACGGCCCAGTCAAGCTTCTTGGCTGTATCCGCCAGCAGGTCAAGCAATCGCCACTTCTCGGACGGCCCCTCGAAGATCATCATGTCGCCGTCGCCATGCGTCGTCACGTGATAGACGCCGTCGGGAATCCGAATTCTCGCTTGTCTACTCATCCGACCAGACTATCCAGGCAAACCATGCTGCTTTCATAGCCTCTCCTCTCATCCATAGTTTCGTCGCGAGTGTAACATTTTGGAACCGTCCCGAATTGTTACAACGACTGTCCCCTGTTACGGGTTCATTGAACCCAAGCCATGCGGATGTTCCCGTCGACGGGTGTGACGATGACGTCGATGCGTTCACCATACGGGTTGATGAAGGTCACATGCCCTCCGCCAGAGCCGCTGGCTGGTCTGCCCATTCCGTTGAAGCTCATGGTGACCACGGGGCTCACCATGGATGTCTGAGGTCCGAACACCGCGGAGACAGGAGTCCTCTTGCCAACCGCCAGCGGAAACCCGGCGTACCTCGACAGCGACCTTTCCGTCCTGACTGTCCCAGGGGGAGCATAGGACTTGGTGCCTTGCCTGAAGTAGTACCGGTTCTCATTGGTCACAAAGACGATGGTGTAGAAGGAGTCTTCACACACAGCATCGGTCTGCATGTTGCGGAGGTCCTGTACCAGCGTCATCCCGGCAAATCGGAGGCGGACCCGCGCGACATACCTGTCGAGACGCGGCACGGCGATGGTTGCCAGGATGACCACGATGGCCATGGCAACGACAAGCTCCAACAGCGTGAACCCTTTTCTGCGCACAGGCTCCCCTTGTATCAAACGATTTCATGCTGAGTCTATCCAGAAGGGCTCGTCTGACAAGCGTCGTAAGCGCGATCAAAACCGGATCATCAGGAAACATGGGAGATACGCCTCCGTTTCTGGTGAGCTCACGACCCGATGGTTCACGTGCCTTCTTGCCTGAATTGACGCGGGGGGCGAGCATTGGCGTTGCTTTCGGAACGTCAGACCGTACAATAGATATGTAAGGCCATTCTTCGGTGTGAGGTGCTCATGAACGGCAAGCAACTAGCAAACCGGATCGTCAACGAGTGTGAGAAGATGGGGGCCGAGGA
>JAPLGJ010000090.1 GCA_026390215.1 Caldisericota bacterium | reverse complement strand
GTAGACGACTCCACGATCAGAAGAGAGACTGGCAATGGCTGTGATCGGTCCACCAAAGAGCCCCTCGTCCGATCGCGCCCAGACCGTTCCATCGGCGATGCCTTCAGCATTGGTGAAGGCACGCCGCATGACGACGGCCTCACCCGCGCTGGCATACCAGAGGACAGCCAGGACGAACACAACCAGAACCGCTATCAGGATACGACCAACGTGTTTCATCACTGTCTTCCCCCAATCCCCTGAGCTCCGTCACTCCATAGGAACAACGCAAGCCGGAACAAACGGTTACGCCGCGTTTCCACACCATCTGTTCGGATTGCAAACGATTTCCGCAAGACTATACTCACAGCATACCACGATGCCGAGGTGAACCATGGATTCTGGACAGCAGTTCCTGCACGAAACACGCTACGCAACCGACATGCCTGAGCAACAGTCCGATCAGGATATGGGGTTGCCACAGCCGCCGCTTGAACTGCCGCCGGATGCCGGCATCCCGATGATCGCCCTGCCGGACCCGAAAACGTTGAACGTCGCAGGCGTGGACCTGCGCACAGCCATTGACCGCCGCCACAGCTGCCGCCTCTACCGCGACGAACCGCTGAGCCTGGAGGAACTGTCCTATCTGCTGTGGTGCACTCAGGGCGTTAAGGCCGTAACCCCTCGCCCATGCACGCTCCGCACCGTACCGTCCGGCGGTGCGCGCCATGCCTTCGAAACCTATCTGATGGTCCGCGCCGTAACCGGCCTAGAGCCCGGCATCTACCGGTTCCTCGCCATTGAGCACGCGCTGCAGCTCGTCATGCCCGGGACGCAGACCCTGCAGGACGTCACACAGCTGTGCAGTGACCAGAAGATGGTCGAACTCAGCGCGGTCACGTTCATCTGGACAGCCGTGCCATACCGTATGGTCTGGCGCTACAACCAGCGCGCTTACCGCGCCCTGTTCCTCGACGCAGGCCATGTCTGCCAGAACTTGTACTTGGCTGCCGAGGCCATCGATTGCGGAGTCTGTGCTATCGCGGCGTTCCTGGACGACGAGTTCAACACGTACCTCGGCTTCGACCCTGCACAGCAGTTCGTCATCTACTGCGCATCGCTCGGCAAGAAGCCGGCCGGCTCCCACGAATAATCCCAGCCAGGAAGACATCCCGGCGCATCATGCAGTTGGCCCTCCTGGGCCGTTCTTGATGCTGTCAGCATCCTGCGCGAAGGAATCTTCACTTGACACATGGGGCTGCAGGACTAGTCTGGCGTAAAAGGGAGGCACATCATGCCCAATGCACTGGTCGTGTTCTATTCGCTGGACGGTGACGTCCGATTCCTGGCTCGGTCGCTTGCCAAGGAGCTGCAACTGGACACCATGGAACTGGAGCTGGTCAAGCCCCACCCGACACATGGGTTCATGAAGTACTTCAAGGGTGGTTTTCTGGCGGCAACGGGCGCCACTCCCCCACTCCTTCCGCTGGCTCATGATGCCGCACACTACGACCTGGTCTTTGTGGGGACGCCCGTCTGGAACAGCCACCCGGCACCAGCTGTGCGCACGTTCCTGAAGGGCGCCGACTTCAAGGGGACGAGGGTTGCCTTCTTCACCTGCTATGGCGACAACGACGTCAAGACCCAGCGCATCCTGGCTTCGCTGGTACCCGGCGCCAAGGTTGCCGGCCGCATCGGCTTCAAGCTGCCGCTCAAGATGGACAAGGAGCAGTGTGTCACTGACCTGCTTCGCTGGGCGAAGGACCTGCTGAACAGCTGAGGCGGCGTTCTGGCGGTTGACGTAGGCCATGGGGGCGCTATCCTGCCCCTATGCACCGACGAATAGAAGCTGTCATAGCCCCTCCCAGAGACACCTCATCCGACGAGGTGGCCTTCCGCGCTCTCTACCGCAAGGACCCGTCGCGCATCCTGCCAAATCCACTGTGGAAGACCGCCCAGCGCCTGCAGTCCCTGGAGTGCCGGTTCATCGATGACGCCCGCTCAGTGACAGGCGTCGAACTGCGCGAACCTGGGA
>JAPLGJ010000085.1 GCA_026390215.1 Caldisericota bacterium | reverse complement strand
CCAACGATCAGGAGCACAATCACCAGAAAAATGGCAAGTCCTCTCATGTACTACCTCCCACAGGAAAGCGGAACGACCGCTTGCGGCAGGCGGGTTTGTGTTTGTACCCCTGTCCTGCTCTCACCTTGCGTACGGCCGGGAAGACCTGAAGGTTACACCATCATTGACACGTGGTCGCCGGATCCCTATGGACGGGCCAGACCCTGAACGGTGTGCACCTCGCGTGTCCCCACTGCAGCAGGCATGTCGCCGCTGATCTCGAGGCCGCCGTTACGCCCGCGGCCTTCGAACAGCAGAACGTCTCCGTGGACGTGCCGCTCGATCAGTCGGACCTGCACGACAGCGTTCAGTTCTTCGACGAGCATCTTCGTCATGGCCCCGGCACGTGGTGCGAATACCTGACCCATCCCGCTCCGTCCACCGCTCCAGACTTCCAGCACGCGTTTCCCACCCACGACCGTGAACTCGGCATGTTCATCGTCATACGCAAAGTGTTCCAGTCGTGATCCATTCCATGTCGTCCACCGGTAGAAGATGCCGTCGAACAGAAATCCGACGATGAACCCCCGAAGGACTCTGCCCGCCAGCGGGATGTCCGCGATCGAAGCAGTCAGACACACATGGTCCTCGTCGAAATGGTTGGATTGTGTCCACACCCAGGCACGCGGGAAGGCACTGCCCCAGTCCCGCTCCATGTAGGCCCGCCCTCCCGTGAAGTCCATCTCATCGCCACCCTCGGAGAGAGAACCGGCGATACGGGGGTCGAGACTTGTGACAGCGTGATATCCCTCGAGGAATGGCAGAAAGGCAAGAGGCCCCATGGCCCCCGGCGCCCACGGATGAATGGGCCACCCCTGCGATGGTGAGAACCGCAGGTCACCCTTCAGGCTCAGGTCCGGCTCGTCGATGTCGATGTGCATGGACGTCAGGCTGAAGCGGCTCTGGCCGACCGCGATATCGAATCGCTCGCGCGATGACCAGAACTGCTGGGTCGGATAGCGGTGCATCGTCGTGCGGCCAGTCCGTCCGTCGAGAAACTGGATGAAGCAGTACTGCCTAGCCGGGTCGCGGTCCATCCAGATGCCCGGAATGATTGCCCACACGTGCCGCTCGGAGGGGTCGACGACCTTGAAATACCACCCGTCGAATCCGCTGGAACGCCACCCACGTCCGTGAAACATCTCAGGATGCCAGACGATGCCAAGGTGTGTCATGTGAACAGTCTCTCTTGGCCCCAGAGCGCTCTTCCTGTGGACAAGAACGCGTTGCCAGTACCAGTCTCAGTCATGGCATCAGTATGGCAAAGGGAACTCCTTCTTACAAGAGCGTACTGTGGCGCCTACACGTTGTTGTCAATTTATGGCATTGACTTCATAGCATATGCTCACAAACTACTTATGAGTAGTTTTGTGGAGTTTTCGTATGTGCGTGGCAGTCTTGAAACTGCGTGACGATGAGCACAGGAAAACAGGAGGAATATGTGAGAGTCATCATTGTTGGTGGAAACGCTGGAGGAGCTTCGGCCGCAGCGCGCCTGCGCCGTCTCGACGAACAGGCGGAGATCGTCGTCTACGAAAAGGGAGACTACATCAGCTTCGCCAATTGTGGGTTGCCCTATCATATCGGCAACGTCATTGCCGATCGCAATCAGCTGCTTGTTCAGACACCTACGTCAATGAAGGAGCGGTTCAATATCGACTTCATGACGGGGCGCGAGGTGATCAGCATCGATCGGCAGGCGCACACGGTCACAGTGAAGGAGCTCGCCACCGGCACAGAGACGACCGACCGGTATGACAAGCTGGTCCTGTCTCCCGGCGGTTCTCCCTTGCGCCCGCCCATCCCGGGGATTGACAGTGAAGGCATCTACTCGCTCTGGACCATTCCCGACATGGACCGCATCA
>JAPLGJ010000106.1 GCA_026390215.1 Caldisericota bacterium | reverse complement strand
AACCTGCCACTCGATCGCCTTCGTGGCACGACGCACGACGTCCTCCTCGGTCAACAGCGCCTTGCGTTCGGACCAGCGTTCGATGCCCTCGAACAGCGTGCCGCTCTCGTTCCATCTGGGCTCGCCCGCCGTGAGCGTCGTATCGAGGTGGACGTGCGACTCGACAAATGGGGGCGTCACGAAGCATCCGGCAGCATCGATGGTTTCACGGGCATCCGCACGCAACCCGGGCTGAACACCCTCAAACAGACCGTCTTGGACACCGATGTCGATCAGCGGCCCACCTGCACACAACCTCGCGTTGCGAACAATCAGATCAAGCATCATTCCCTCCCTCCGGCATAAGCATCCGCCGCCATGCGCGGGTCATTGCTGACAATGGTCTCGACCCCTGAGGCCGCAAAGTGACGCACGAGCACGCTCAGGTCGACGGTCCATGGCGCGAGCGCCAGACCAGCCTCATGTACTTCACGGATGAGCCCGGCAAGGGTGTTGAGAACGTACGGATGGATCGCGTTGGCTCCTTGCTCACGAGCAGCTGCGACAACATCTGGCGCCTTGACCAGCCACGGTGCATACAGCAGTCCAGTCCGCGCCTTGGCGTCCAGCTTCCGGATGATCCCCATGCTCTGAACATTGAACGAAGAGTAGACGACATGCAACGAGTACCGGCTTGCCAGTTCCAGCAGGCGTTCCTCCATCCCATCGTATGCAATCTCGGAATTCTTGAGTTCGACGTTAAGCGTTGCCCGCGTTCCGTCGAAAACCTCAAAGACCTCCCGCATGGTAGGAATTGGCTCGTGATGCAGCGGTCCCGGAAACCGAACGCCAGCGTCGAGCTTGCGAATCTCCTGCAGGGTAAGATCCTTCACCCAGCCGTGGCCATCTGTGGTCCTGTCCACCTTCTCGTCATGGATGACGACCAGTTCTCCGTCGTTCGTCATCTGAACATCGCATTCGGCACCGTCGACACCATGGTCCAGATCGTCACGTATGAGCGCGAACGAGGCCACCGTATTCTCCGGAGCAAGCCGAGGCTCCCCCCTGTGTCCGAGTACCAGCATGACCAAGCCTCCTCATTCATGATCCAGGACAGCCCGACTGGCATACAGTGCGCGCCAGAGGCTACTCAATGATAGTCTGAAACAGGACAGAGACAACGCCCGCTCAGCGCAAGGAGAGGACGAAAGGCTCAGAAGCGGCCCCGAGACCGGACTTCGGTACGGACTTCGTTGACAACGGGCGCCATCTCCATATTCTGAGAGTACCCGGGAAAACGAAGCATGAAGCCGTTTTCGTCGAGGAAGAAAGGGAGGTTATCATGGGAACGTTCATATCACTCAAGACGGCAATCCCTGGACCGAAATCCATCGAGCTTGCCAAGAGGGAGGCCAAGGTCGTCGCAGCACCAATGTGCGACGCTCTGTCGCCTGCCTGGATCGCTGAGGGACATGGGGCACTGGTAACCGACGTCGACGGCAACACCTTCATCGACCTTACCGGGGGCTGGGGCTGCATGGCGGTCGGCCACTCGCATCCTCGCGTCACCGCGGCCATCAAGGACCAGGTGGAGCACTACCTGCACACGGACTTC
>JAPLGJ010000243.1 GCA_026390215.1 Caldisericota bacterium | reverse complement strand
CATGAGCCAGGTGGCCGTCGCCCAGGGAGACGCAGGCAAGGCCCGTGAGCTCGCCGAGAAGGGCGGCGCTCTCGGCAAGGCCCTGCACAACAAGCTTTTTCAGGCACGTGCACTGCAGACAATCGGCGACGCGAGCGCGCTCGACGGGAACCATGAGCAAGCTGTCGTCCTGTTCCAGCAGGCGCTGGACCTTGAAGCCGACCAGCCCGACCTGGAGCTTCGACAGCAGTTGTTCTGGGAAATGAGCGAGTCGTATGAGGAAGCGGGAAACAAGGAACTGGCAGAGGACTATCGCAGTCGCGCTGCCGACCTCGACGAAACTGTCGAGGATATGGACGAGACGGACGACTCTGCCGAGTGACCACGTAGTAGATGCGCATGTGCCGTGTTTTCAAGGAGGACCCGCGGACAAGGAGGATGGTATGCTGTACGAACGTGAATTGAAAGAGACGGCAAGAGCTCTGGTGGCGCCGCACAAGGGAATCCTGGCGGCTGACGAGAGTGTTGGGACGATCGGCAAGAGATTCGCGAAGTTGGGCGTGCCGTCGACGGCGGAGACGCATCGCGCCTATCGAGACATGCTGTTTACGACGTCTGGTATCGAGGAATTCATTTCGGGCGTCATCCTGTATGACGAAACGATTCGCCAGGAGTCTCTGGGGGGAACCTTGTTTCCCAGGCTGCTGGCCGAGAAGGCCGTTATCCCAGGTATCAAGGTCGACACGGGAGCGGTTGAGCTGGCGCTTCACCCCGGTGAGAAGGTCACACAGGGACTCGACGGACTCCGCGAACGGCTGGCCGAGTACCGGTCGATGGGCGCGCGGTTCACCAAATGGCGTGCCGTCATCACGATCGGGGCCGGCATCCCCAGCAAAGCGTGTCTCAGTGCCAACGCACAGGACCTCGCGCGTTACGCTGCCCTGGCACAGGAAGCTGGACTTGTTCCGATCGTCGAACCCGAAGTCCTCATGGACGGTGACCACGACCAGGAGCGGTGCGAGGTCGTTACCTCGGGCGTCCTGAGGTCTGTCTTCAAGGAGCTTGCCCGGCAAGGGGTCCTGCTCGAGGGGATGCTGCTCAAGCCAAGCATGACAGTCTCCGGCAAGTCCTGCTCCCGCCAGGCGGGGGTCCAGGACGTAGCCGAGGCGACCGTGCGCACGCTTCGCCGTACCGTCCCTGCGGCTGTCCCGGGCATCGTCTTCCTGTCGGGAGGGCAGTCGTCCGAACTGGCGACCTCTCATCTCAATGCGATGAACAAGCTGGGACCGCACCCATGGGAACTGAGCTACTCGTACGGAAGGGCACTGCAGGAGCCCGCACTCACCATCTGGCACGGTGAGCGGGCAAACGTGGCAGCAGCACAAGCGGCCTTCTATCATCGAGGCAAGTGTAACAGCGCTGCACGCACCGGTTCGTACACGCCCGAGCTCGAGCGGCAGCAGCAGTAGCCCCCTGGGGGTCTGACCTACGAAACGACGTTCCGGGCAGCGGGGAAACCCGCTGCCCGGAACGGTGAGAAGGAGGAACGGCGGGGAGGCTAGCCGCCCAGGTAGGCTTTCTT
>JAPLGJ010000098.1 GCA_026390215.1 Caldisericota bacterium | reverse complement strand
TGTCGCCGCTCGCCTGTTCAACTCGCTGGCGTCCGAGAACATCAACCTACTCATGATCGCCCAAGGCTCCAGTGAAGTCAACATCTCGGTCCTCATCAACGAGAAAGAGGCTCAGCGGGCCGTACGCGCTATTCACGCCGCATTCGGCCTGGCCGCATCAACCTGACCGGGCGTCAGGACCCGAGACCTCTTCGCCTATCCCTCATCCGGCACCGCGTCGTGGTCCGGCAGCAGCTTCTCGAGATTGCGGAGACGGGGCACGAGGAATCCAGCCAGCGTGACCACCGAAGCAGCCGTGGCGCTCAACAGGTGCATCACAGCCATACCGGCCCCGGAGCCGGTCCCGGTTACTCGTGCGAAGACGGGAACCAGCACTCCGCCCAGGCGCATCGCCGGTTCGAACACTTTGTCGGCCAGGGGCCCTGCCAGCAGTGTCGCAATGGGCATGACCATCCAGGCAATCATGCGCCTGGCCGAAAAAACGCGCCCCTGGAGCTCGGCAGGCACTTTGGCTTGCCAGATGGACTGGGAGAGACCGTTGGTCATCGTCCCGACGCATGAGGACACCAGGAAGCCCGCCGCCCAGATGACAGGACCGCGTCCGAAGAAGACACACAAGCCCATCACCATGAAGTTCAGGGGATCGCCCAGCAGGATGCCGCGGACCTTGTTCTTTGGACCGCCCCACACGCCAAGCAGGAACCCGCCCAGAGCACCGCCGATACCCACCGCCGACTGGACAAACCCGAGCGAGGCGGCATTCTGGCCCGTGCGGGCCAGGATCATGGGCGTGAACAGCGGGTTGGACAGCATGATCATGAAGTTGGAGACAGCGAAGACGCTGACAAGGGACAGCAGGGGTCCACGTTTGCTGATGAACCTGAACCCAAACGTCATCTGCCTCCACATGGATTCCTGGGCCGACAGGTCCGGGACGTGGCTCGGGATCTGCACGGCCAGCAGAGCCAGGATCGCGACGCCGAACGTGGCTATGTCTATGGTCATGATGCCCCCGACGTGGATGAAACGGATCAGCAATCCTGCCAGGATCGGGGCGACGATGATCGACCCGTAATCTGCCAGCGACATCAGACCGCTGGCCCGGGCATAGTGTTCCTTGGGCATCATTTGTGAGATGGCGGCCGAGTAGGCCGGCCACTGGAACGCCGACCCGATCCCCTGCATCGAGGCGGCCACATACAGGTGCCAGATCTGCAGATGCCCCGACAGGTACAGCACAAGGGCAATGATGGTTGCGGTAACCGCCAGGAGGTCCGACAGCATCATCGTCAGCTTGCGGTTCCACCGATCGACGTACACGCCAGCCAGTGGAGTCGCCACAATGGTTGCCCCAATGAAGAAGAAGTCGACCAGGGCGAGAGACGTTGCGAGGCCGGTCTTCTGGTAGGCCCAGATGCTGAGCGCAAATGCTGTCATGGCTGATCCAACCATCGACAGGACCTGCCCAGACCACACGAGCAGGAACGCGCGGAAACCGCTGGGGTGCTGCCATTTCAGGTGAACCATCGTGTCGCTGGACTCCTCTCCAACCTGCGTCTGAGATCTGTTCTGTCGTGCCCAGCCACCAGCATACGGGACCATCCCACGATTGTCAAACAGTCTATCCTGCTGCCCGTCAAGCCGCTATCACGACTTCCTTGTAAGGCACGTCCGGACATCTATACTCATGTGTTAAGGGGGCTCCGATGAATTCACGGGAACAGGAATGCGGCGATGGGAGTGTCGAGCATGATGACAGACAGAAGGATGCGGTCACGGTGACGGGATCGTCCGACGATTCTCCGGAAGGCGTTGTCTCGCCGTCGCCCGGGACCGCCGATGAACAGGATTCCAACCAGCCTCCAGCGAAGCTGGTTGAGTATGAGCTGCTCCATGCGCAGGCTCTGGAATCACTGGGCAACCTTGCGGCAGGGGTTGCACACGACTTCAACAACATCCTGACCGTCATCCAGGGAAACGCCGGCCTCGCTGCAGCCTCGATCGACGAGCCCGAAGCTGCGCTGAAGCATCTTGCGGCAGTCGATGCTGCAATCGAGCGCGCCCGCGCACTGGCTGGTCAGTTGCTGACGTTTGCACGCGGCGGCGCCCCTGTCAAGGAGAATCTCGACGTGAGTGGGCTGATCGCTGAAACTGCGCACTTCACGCTCAGTGGGTCCAACGTCGCAGTCAAGTTGTACCTCGAGCCCTCACTGCCACAGGTCAACGCGGACCGAAACCAGATCGCGCAGGTCGTCCAGAGCCTTGTCCTCAATGCACGGCAAGCGATGCAGTCAGGCGGGGTGGTCACCGTGACGGCCCGCAGACAACAGCTCGACGGCGTGCGCAAACTTGCAGACGCCGTACCAGGAATCTACGTGGTTGCCACAGTCGAAGACACGGGCACCGGTATCAGGGCGCCAGACCTCGAGCATATCTTCGATCCCTACTTCACGACCAAGTCCGTCGGTCACGGTCTGGGGCTGCCGATCGCCCGTTCTATCATCCGCAGGCACGGTGGCGACATGGAGATCAACTCCTGTCCCGGCATCGGCACGACTGTCCGTTTCTGCCTGCCGGTGGCAGCCGAATCCCGCCCGACTGGCGGGCCGCGGCCTGAGAGCATCCACGCCACACCGGTGCACGGCACGGGCAGGGTCCTCGTCATGGACGACGAACAGACAGTTGCCGACGTCGTCTGTGCCATGGCGAAGCGTCTCGGCTACACAGCAGTCGCCGTCCCGGACGGGCAGACAGCCCTCGACGTTTACGCGCTGGCAGCCGATACGCCACGCGAGTTCGACGTCGTCATCATGGACTTGACGGTCCCGGGCGGAATGGGAGGAAAGGAAGCAGTCACCAGGCTCCTGGATAGGTTCCCAAAGGCGCGTGCCATCGTCTCCAGCGGGTATTCGGATGACGCCAC
>JAPLGJ010000158.1 GCA_026390215.1 Caldisericota bacterium | reverse complement strand
CAGTCCGGACAATATCCTCGAGATCCGCCAACCGTGGCGCCCACCCCAGTTCTCTGCGTGCCAGCAGATTGCTGGCAACGAGCACTGCAGGGTCGCCTGCGCGCCGGCCCGCCTCAAGAATCGGTATGTCGTGCCCGACGACCCGCTGAGCGGTCTCGATGATCTGTCTCACCGAGAATCCTTCGCCGTTTCCCAGGTTATAGGTGGCCTCCGCCTGCCTCTCGAGGGACTCCAGGGCGAGAACATGGGCATCTGCAAGATCATCCACGTGGACGTAGTCCCGGATGCAGGTGCCGTCAGCTGTCGGGTAGTCACTTCCGAAGATACTCAGCGACGGCCTGCGGCCGGCTGCAGCCTGCAGCAGAAGGGGTATCAGATGTGTCTCCGGGTCATGGTCCTCGCCAATCCCGCCGTCGGGGTCGGCACCGGCGGCATTGAAGTACCTCAGGGAGACCGAACGCAGCCCGTATGCTACCGCGTAGTCATGCAGGATTCCCTCGATGACTGCCTTGGTGCGCCCATAGACACTGGTGGGCGCCAGGGTGCTGTCTTCGTGTATGGGAACGCTGGCAGGCTCTCCGTAAACAGCGGCCGAGCTCGAGAAGACGATGCGGTCAACACCTGATGTACGCATGGCGTCTAGAAGATGCAGTGTGCCAGTCACATTGTTCGTGTAGTAAGCGCGAGGCTCAATCATCGATTCGCCCACAAGACTGAAGGCTGCGAAGTGGATGATGCTTGTCACGTGCAACTGCCGGATGGTCATCGCGACGTGGGCCGTGTCGGCTATGTCGCCGACAACAAGTGGAACGTCCTGTGGAACAGCCCAGCGATGCCCTTTGGACAGGTTGTCGAGCACGGCGACTCGGTAGCCGTTTCGTACGAGCCTGCGTACAGTGTGCGATCCAATGTAGCCAGCCCCACCAGTCACGAGAACTGTTCCGCTCATGATCTCCTCCACTTCTTCAGCACATACTCGGTTATGCAATCAGTATAGTCAGTACGGAGGGCGTGAACAAGCAGAAAGCGTCGCCCGTCCTGTACCAATGAAGGCGTTAGGCTATACTGCAAGACGTAAGGCCAGTGCTGCGGCACGGTAGCGTGACAGGAGGACCACGATGGCGGAACTACGATGGAACCCACTTCTGCGCACATGGACGATGGTAGCGGGCAACAGGCAGGTACGACCCAACCTGCGTGCTGACGGCTGTCCCTTCTGCCCTGGATCGGGCAGAGTCCCGCCGACCTACGACGTCCTCGCATATGACAATGACTTCCCGGCTCTGACGACGAACCCCGATGAACCCGACGCAGTCGGATCAGAGCTCTCGCCGGTTGCTCCCAACTACGGCAAGTGCGAAGTGATCCTGTACTCTCCACAGCACAATGTCAGTCTCCACGACCTGAGTGTCGCGCACCTGACGCGTCTGGTGGAACTCTGGACCGAGAGGCAGCGGATTCTCTCCGGTGACCCTCGCATCAAGTACATCTTCCCCTTCGAGAATCGTGGCGAGGAGGTCGGTGTCACCATGCTGCACCCCCATGGCCAGATCTATGCCTACCCATTTGTCCCCTTGAAGATTCGAACAGAGCTGGACAGTGCGCGTGCCTGGCATGACGAGCATGGAAGCTGCCTGTTCTGTGACCTCACCCGCGACGAGGCATCAGATGGCCGGCGTGTCATCTTGTCGAACGAGAGTTTTGTGGCATACATCCCCTCGTTCACCGACTATCCCTACGGAGTGTTCGTCACAAGCCGCGCTCACAGGGGATCCTTCACCGACTTCACCTCTTCGGAACGGACCGACCTCGCTCGCATGCTCAAGACCCTCACTGGGGGGTTCGACCTCTTGTTCGCCCGGCGCTTTCCCTACATGATGTGCATTCATCAAGCTCCAGTAAACAGTCCAGAAGATGCTGGCTGCGAGCAATATTTCCATTTTCACATCGAATTCTACCCCCCGCTCCGTAACGCGACAACAGTGAAATACTACGCTTCCTCGGAGATGGGCGCCTGGGCAGCATGCAACACCCTTCGCGTAGAGGATACTGCACCAGCTCTTGCGGCCGCATGCAGGAGATTTGCTCAGACC
>JAPLGJ010000004.1 GCA_026390215.1 Caldisericota bacterium | reverse complement strand
CATAAGGATGCAACCGGCGCTACCATCGATGTGCTCTTGACAGCTCGGAAGTCGCCGACCCGCTTCATGGCGCTCATACGTCCTCTCAAGCGCCTCCACGTCGGGGAGACGTGCACTGTTACATCCGACGTCAGCCTGCGGCTGCTGGAGCGCAATGACGACGGTGATGCGACGGTCGAGTTCTCTCGCGACCCATATGCGAGCGACGAGTTTCGGGCCAAGGCGCGGGTACAGATCCCTCCATATATCAAGCGGTTCCCTGACGATCCCGGGGCGTATCAGACAGTCTATGCGCGCGAGCCTGGCTCGGTCGCGGCCCCGACGGCCGGCCTCCATTTCACTCCTGAATTGTTGGCAAGGATACGGGACCTCGGCATTGACATCGAGCACGTCACGCTTGACGTTGGACTGGGAACGTTTCAGCCGGTGCGTGTCGAGCGCATCGAGGATCATCACATGCATACCGAACGGTTCACACTGCCTGAGGAGACCGCGGCAGCCGTCAACGCAGCCCGGGCAAACCACGCGGCCGTGACCGCCATCGGTACGACGGTCGCCAGGACGCTCGAGTCATGCATCAACGTGGACGCGACCGTCAGAGCAGACAGCGGCGAGACGGGCATCTTCATCTATCCCCCCCATGAATTCCACGGATTCGACCACCTGGTCACGAACTTCCATCTCCCGAAATCGACCCTGCTGATGCTTGTCGGAGCATTTATGGGGATGGACCTGATGTGGACTGTGTACCGCGAGGCGATACGAGAGCAGTACCGCTTCTTCAGCTTTGGCGATGCCATGCTGATTCTCTAGGTGGTGACGATGGCCATGTTTGAAGTCACGCATCAGAGCACGACGGGGGGCGAACGGACGGGGATCCTGACAACCGCGCACGGCACAGTGAGAACGCCTGTTTTCATGCCTGTCGGCACACAGGCGACCGTCAAGGGGCTCACTCCAGAACAAGTGACCGAGATCGGGTTCGAGATCATCCTGTCGAACACGTACCACCTGTATCTTCAGCCAGGAGACGACGTGGTGCGCGAAGCGGGCGGTCTCCACAGGTTCATGCACTGGGACCGGAGCATCCTCACGGACAGCGGTGGTTTCCAGGCAATGAGTCTCTCCCGGATCAGCAAGAAGAGCGATGAAGGCATCGAGTTCCAGTCATTCATCGACGGCTCGAGGCACATGTTCACGCCTGAACGCGTCATCGCTATCCAGAAGAACCTGGATTCCGATGTGGTCATGCCTCTGGACATCTGTACACAGTATCCCTCAGAGCGCTTGGAGGCAGAGAAGGACCTTGCGCGGACTGTCTCCTGGTTCGGACGGGCGAAGAAGGCGATGGGCGAGTCGCATCAACTGCTGTTCGGAATCACTCAGGGTGGCTTCTATGGTGACCTGAGAGAGGAGTCGACCGAACGCATCCTGGAGCTGGAGCCGCAGGGGTTTGCGATAGGAGGTCTCAGCGTAGGCGAAGAGCGTCAGGTGACAATGGACATGCTGGATCACAGCTTGCTTCATGCTCCCGACGACCGTCCAAGGTACTTCATGGGATTGGGCGATCCGATCGGGATTCTGGAGATCATCAGCCGAGGTGTCGACATGTTCGACTGTGTTCTGCCCACGAGGGTGGCTCGGAATCAGATGGTCTTCACGCGGGATGGCGTCGTCAAGATCTCCAAGAAGCTGTATGAACGGGATTTCCGCCCTATTGATGAAGGCTGTTCCTGCTACATGTGTCGCAACTACACCCGGGCATATCTACGGCATCTGTTCAAGGCAAACGAGATGCTCGCGGGAACGCTCGCAACCATTCATAACCTCGAGTTCCTTCAGACGATGATCGGCGAGATCCGAAACGCGATTGCCGTCGGCACGTTTGCCGAGTACAAACGCGCGTTCGTCGAGCGGTACACTGCATCGTCCGACAGGGCATGGTGAGTGTCTCGCAGTGCCCATTACTGCATTGACAGAGAGTCCTATTTGGTGTACATTTGATGTGTTGTCGAAACGAGGAGGAACCACATGCGGTCGAAAGTAACAGCAAGCCTTATTCTTGTGATTGTCGTGGCAATCGTCGCTGGCGTGATCAACTACCAGGGGCTGATAGCCAAGAACACAAAGCTGGTCCCGAAACTCGGGCTTGATCTGAGTGGTGGCGTGCGTATCGTGCTCGAAGCGCAGGACACAGAAGGTGCCAAGGCTACAAGTGAGGCTATCGATGCCGCCGTTGGAATCATTGACAAACGTGTCAATGCTCTGGGCGTCAGTGAAGCCATTGCCGTACGCGAAGGTCCGAACTCCAAGCGTATCGTCGTCGAACTCCCAGGCTGGGAAGATCCCGAGCGTGCCAAGGAGATCATCGGCAAGACCGCACTGCTCGAGTTCAAGACGGAGGACGGCAAGGTCGTCGTGAGTGGTTCGAATCTCAAGACCGCCCAGCTTGTCTTCAGCCAGGCGCAGGAGAGTCTAGGAGAACCGCAGATCTCGTTTGAGCTGGATGCAGCTGGTACCAGTGCGTTTGCTGCAGCAACTGAGGCGAATGTCGGCAAGGTGATCACCATCTACCTCGACAGCCAAGTTCTGATGAGTCCGACGGTCGAGACGGCCATCACCGATGGCAAGGGCGTCATCTCGGGTGGCTTCACGGCGGAGCAGGCCAGCAACTATGCACTCCTGCTGAAAAGCGGATCGCTGCCTGTCAAGCTGGTTGCGATCTCCGAACAGGTCGTTGGCCCTTCGCTCGGCAGTGCCTTCAAGCGCAGCAGCGCGTTGGCGGCAGTGATTGCGTTTCTCCTCGTCGTTCTCTGGATGTTTGTCATGTACCGGTATCTGGGTCTCGTCTCTGGCATTGCTCTTGTCGTCTATGCCGACATCCTCATGGCTGCGTATCTCGTGCTGCATGCAACACTCTCGCTGCCGGCCATTGGTGGTGCGATCCTGTCCATCGGCATGGCAGTAGATGCCAACTGCATCATCTTTGAGCGCATTCGTGAAGAACTTGGGATGAAGAAGACCGTCAAGGGCGCAATTGGAGCCGGCTTCTCCAAGGCATTCCGCGCCGTGTTTGATTCCAACCTGACCGTGCTCGTGGGCACCGCGTTCCTGTTCTACTTCGGTACTGGCACCGTTCGTGGATTTGCCGTGACACTTGCTCTTGGTGTTCTCGCCAGCATGTTCACGGCTGTGTTTGCCAGCCATACGCTGGTCGACCTCCTGCTCACTCCGGCCATTGCCAGGAGCAGCAGGAAATTCCTCGGTTAGGCGGTGCAGCCATGACATTCAGAGAGAGAATCCTGAAGTGGGACATCATCGGTAAGACGCGCACGTGGTTCACTGCGTCATCTGTCATCATCGTGATTGGCATTGTGGCCATGGTCGTCAACACGGTCAGCTTCGGGTCGCCGCTCAAGTTTGGCATTGACTTCATAGGCGGAACAGTCATCAACGCCTCCTTCGAGAAAGTTCCTGATGAGACGGTTGTCCGCGGCATACTCTCGGCGAACGGCTACAGCAACGTTACAGTTCAGCGGGCTGGAGAAAAGGGCATTACGATGAAGGTGGAGGCAAGTGAGATCGACCCGGCCGTCAGCGGGAAGATCATCAGCGACATCGTGGCGAAGTATGGCGCCGTCGACGTGGGCACCAAGGAAATCACCTCCATTGCACCCGTCATCGGGCGCGACCTCCTGCGTCGGTCCAGCTTGGCATTGGGCCTTTCGCTGCTGTTCACCTTGCTGTATATCACGATTCGTTTCAAATTCTCATTCGGTCTTGCAACCATCCTGGGCATGGTGCATGACATCTTTGTTGCCCTCGGCATCCTGGCCCTTTTCCGGGTTCCTCTGAACGCACCCTTTGTTGGAGCGTTCCTCGCGATCATCACCTACTCGGTGCAGGATGGTGTCGTGGTCATGGACCGCATCCGCGAGAAGTTGCGGTATCGGACGAAAGAGCCGTTCGACAAGCTAGCAAACGCTGCTGTCACAGAGACGTGGGTTCGGTCGTTCAACACGTCCTTCACGACATTCCTCGCCGTGCTTGTGTTGTTTCTGATGGGCGGAGCTCCAATCCGTGACTTCTCGACAACGCTGTTGGTGGGCATCATCTCTGGGACCTACTCCTCCATCTACATCTCTACACCTCTGCTGGTGCTGTGGGTGCGGGCCAGAGAGAAGGCTGCTGCGCTGCAGAAGGCGTAGCAACGCTGGGTTTCCAGACGACAAAGGACAATGCAGGGAGGCAACATGAACCTGAGAGATTTCATACGCGACATACCTGACTTTCCTCAGAAGGGGATCATGTTCAGGGACCTGACGCCACTCATGGGCGATGCCGACGCATTGGGGTTTGCGGTCGACGAGCTGGCAAAACAGTTCAGAACGGACCGTGTCGACAAGATCGTCGGAGTGGAAGCGAGAGGCTTCATCATCGGTGCCGCCCTGGCCTACGCCTTGCATGTCGGTTTTGTGCCTGCGCGCAAGCCGGGGAAGCTTCCCTACAAATCGGTCCGCAAGGAATATGAGCTCGAGTATGGCGTGTCAATCCTAGAGATGCATGAGGATGCCATCAAGCCTGGCGAACGCGTGCTCATCGTTGATGACCTGCTGGCGACCGGTGGCACTGTCAACGCTACGGCTGACCTTGTCCAGTCATTGGGCGGCGACATTATTGCGTATGCGTTTCTGGTGACTCTGAAGGACCTCGGCGGAGCCAGCAAGCTGAGCGGTGGAAGGGTTGTCTCGCTGCTTGACCTTTGAATCTTGACACTGAGTTCGACGTTGACAAGGAGTTTGAGACTCTCATAACGACGCTTGGAGGCTGGCTCTCCCCGGAGGAGGTCGGTCTCGTCGAACGAGCGTTCGTGTTTGCGCGCCAGAGGCATGGGGATCAGAAACGTGCTTCTGGCGGTCCTTATATGCTCCACCCGGTGAAAGCTGCCCTGGTGCTGGCCGACTATCGTCTGGACGCTGAGACGTACGCCGCCTGTCTTCTGCATGATGTCCTGGAGGACACACAGACGACGGCCAAGGAGCTTGAAGAGGGTTTCGGGACTAAGGTGGCATCGCTGGTCGAGGGAGTGACGAAGCTGCGCGGCCTGAACTACCTTTCCCGTGAGGAGACCAACCTCGAGAATGTCCGCAAGATCCTGCTGGCCATGGCTGCGGATCTGCGGGTGGTTCTTATCAAGCTTGCTGACCGACTGCACAACATGCGGACGCTGCAGTATCTGAGCGAGGACAAACAACAGCGTATTGCCCAGGAGACCATGGAGATCTACGTTCCTCTCGCACATCGGCTCGGGATCTACGAGCTCAAGTGGGAGATGGAGGACCTCGCATTCCGCTTCTTGAACCCCGATGAGTACCGGAGACTGGCTGGACTTGTTGCTGCCAAGCGCGTTGAACGGGAAGCGTTTGTACAGGAAACGATCGACCAGATCGACCACTTTCTGGAAGAAAAGGATATCCGCGCTCAGGTCTCGGGCCGGCCAAAGAATCTGTACAGCATCTACCGCAAGATGGTTCAGCAGGGCAAGACCTTCGACGAGATCTACGACCTCACGGCTGTGCGGATTCTTGTCAACACGATCCCTGAGTGCTACCTCGTTCTGGGGTATGTGCACGAGTCGTTCACGGTCGTTCCTGGACGGGTGAAGGACTACATCGCTCTTCCGAAGCCGAATGGCTACCAATCGTTGCACACGACCGTGATGGGCTCCAACGGAGAACCGCTGGAGATCCAGATACGGACCAAGCGGATGCACGAAGTCGATGAGATGGGCGTGGCTGCCCACTGGAAGTACAAGGAAGGCAAGGCGGCCGATCTGGTTGACTCGGAGCGGTTCGCCTGGCTGCGCCAGATGGTAGACTGGCAGAAAGACGTTCGCACCAGTGGAGAGTTTGTGGAGCGCGTCAAGGTCGACGTGTTTTCGGATGAGGTTCTCGTCTTCACGCCGAAAGGGGACGTCATCAATCTGCCGGTTGGCTCCACTCCCGTGGATTTTGCCTATCGCATCCATACCGACATTGGCAACAATCTGGTCGGAGCCAAAGTCAACGATCGCATCGTTCCTATCGATACTGAGCTCGTAACTGGAGACCGCGTGCAGGTCATTACTTCGCGCAACTCCGGAGGGCCGAAGTCGGACTGGCTGAAGTTTGTCAAGGCAGCCTCGACGAAGGGGCATATCCGGGCGTACTTGCGGAAGAAGGAACTGGAGCATGCACCCCCCGAGAAGCCCGAAGTGGAGGAGCGCCCGCGCACGGTCGTGACGCGCCCATCGCTGTTGGACCGGCGGGCCGCTGCAGACAGCAGATTCCGTATCGTCGTTCGAGGCGATGCGACACTCCCGATTATCATGGGCACATGTTGCAGTCCTTCATATCCTGATGAGATTCTCGGGTACGTGACGCGTGGCAGAGGTGTCACCATCCACAGGGCTGATTGTGCCAATATCCCGTCCCTAGCCATGGAGCCGGAGCGTCTTGTCGATGCCCACTGGGAGTTGATCCCCCGAAAAGCGCTGGAGCGAGCCATTGTCATCGAAACCCTTAATGTCCCCGGCGTGCTCTACCAGGTGTCTGAGGAGTTTGCCAAGAGAGACATCAACATCAAGTACATGAAGAATGCCGAGCATCTCTCCATGTTCAGGAAGAAAGGCGAAACGCCGCGCACGCAGATCAAGATCGTCGCGGAATTCGCTGACGAAGCCGCCTATCGACAGACGATGGAATCGCTCAGGGGCCTCACGTCTGTCATCTCCGTGAAGCAGCAGTAGGGGCTGCAGGCGTCCATCCGGACCTGAAACAGCCGTCCCGGCCGCTCCTCCCCTGTCCGAAGGACCAGTGGGATGCTGGCATCCTTCGCCTCCGCCTTCTCATGAGTTGACGGAGCAAGTTCACGTTTATGCTGGATGAGCCCATGCGTCATTTGACAGATTCCGTCGTCGTTCTATAGTCCAAGCGTAGGAGTCTGGTCGAACGGCCTGCAGGGAAGTACATTTTGGCATATTGTGGGGAGCGTTGTCGCAATTGCAGCTTCAAGGATTGACGACGGAGGATCCCGTCCACAATGCTGGAAGGAGTGGGAAAACAGGTTCTGTGTACACCAAAGTCCAGGGAGTGCAAGACAGTTGGCTGAAGGCGTGAGGACCGATGGCGGTGTCGTTATGGCCTGTGGGAGGTGAAGGATTCCGAAGGCCAGGACTGGTGATCCAAGCAAGAGAGGATGAAAGGAGAGAACAGAGACATGGACTTCCAAGATTGCATCAAGTTCGCGAGTGAGAACCCTGTCTGCTTCGTGGCAACGACAGATGGAGATCAGCCAAGAGTCAGGGCGTTGGCGCTGTGGTTCGTCAATCAAGACGGGTTCTACTTCACCGTACTGTCGCCCAAGCGGTTCTATAAGCAACTGAAGACCAATCCCAAGGTCGAGGTGTGCTTCTACAACAACCCATCGGATCTGATGCAGGCGAGACAGATGCGAGTGACCGGCAAGGTGGAGCCTGTGGATGACCAGGGACTCCAAGAAAGAGCTG
>JAPLGJ010000120.1 GCA_026390215.1 Caldisericota bacterium | reverse complement strand
GAAACCGCACGCTCCATGGTTTCCAGCCGGACGGTCACGGCGGCACCGGAGGGAGCCTCCTGCCGGCCGTAGCTGAGTTCACGAATCACGTTGTGAAAGCCGTCCGCCACATAGATGGTGCCCTGCGCCGACCACGTCATCCTGCCCGGCACGTACCAGGACCTGGCCGTCGTCCAGGCGACCGATCCGTCCTGGCGGAACGCGACGAAGCGCCCGTTCTCGGCATCGCTCACCAGGATGAGGCCGTCAGGCAACAGCATTGCATCGTGAGGATAGTACATCTGGCCGGCGCCGCGACCACCGCCCAGCGCTCCGAATGTCCGGATGACGACCCCGCTGGAACTGTAGCGAACGACCTGCTGAACTTCAGACGACTCACCCCACAGGCAGACGAGCAGGTCTCCGCCGGGCAGAATGGTCAACCCGCCGGGCATACCGGCAGTTGTGAAACGACCCAGCTCCCTGCCGTCACCCGCAAGGTGGACGACAGACCCGTCTCCCTGGCTGCAGGCCCACAGCGTCCCATCACTGGCCATCTCGAGGTCGCTCGGCCCGTCAACCTTGCCGGCGGCAATGGTCCTGACATAGTTGCCGGCTTCATCATAGACCGCGATGAACCCTCCCTTGGCATCCTGTGCGCCGACGTACACCAGTCCTGTGCCGTTCGCCGCGACGGACTCCACCAGCTGCATCGAACGGGAGCCTGCGCGCATGACGGTAAACAGCTCGTTGCCGCTACGGTCCAGGACGTCCACATACCCACGGTTCCACTCGATCGTCTGACCGTCGGGTGAGACGGCAGGCGAGCTGCAGGTTACCCACAACTGGCCCTTGCTGTCGACGGCAACGTCCTGGGGATTGTTGAGCCGTCCCCGTAGGTCGATGGCATAATCCTGGACGGCCACGACGCCGCCCCCAGGGGCGTATTCGACCAGCTTTGCGTGGTAGCCGCTGCCGAAGGGATTGCTCGCGTCGCGGAAGAACCCACTGTTCATGACGTATACGGTGCCGTCAGGAGCGACGGCGACACCGCCGGGACTGAGCACCTCATTGTCCTGGATGTCGGTCATGTCCGCCGGGTACTGCCCAAAGCTGCGCCGATACTGGCCGCTGCTGGAGAACACCTTGACGGCGGGGACCGCCAGTTCGCCGGTACCACGATCTGCCACATAGATGTTGCCCTTTGCGTCAACCGCGAGGTCGGCAGCGCTCGTGATGAGGTTTTCCGCCTCTCCCGCAGCCGCAAAGACGCGGACGGCCTTGGTTCCGCTCAACCGATAGACGGCGCTGTCGCCGCTGGCGACGACATAGGGAAAGAGGCCCGCTGACGTCATGCCAGCAGGACGAGAAATGTCTGTCACGGCGGTCACGTACGTTCCTGTCGCCGTGAACTGCTCCAGGCGATCATTCAGCTGGTCCGCGACCCAGATGCTGCCATCTGGCATCACGACGATGCCGGATGGTCCCTCGAACTGGCCGGCTCCCTTCCCTTCGGAGCCGAACTCCATCACAACCGAGCCGTCGGTATCATACTTGACGACCTTGTTGCCAAAGAAGTCGGCGACGTAGATGTTGCCGGCACTGTCCACGGCAACGTCAGCCGGGTATTGCAGCTGCCCACGTCCGCTCCCCAGCGACCCGATAACCCGCTTGTGGACGAGGTCAGCCGAGAAGACATGGACCCGGCCATATCCAGTGTCGCACACGATGACATCGCCGTTTGGCAACAGAGCCACGCCTTGCGACGGGAATGCACGTGCCGACGGATAGTCGTTCTCGACAGTGTTGACGCTCTCCATGGTCAGCGTACCGACATAGTCGGAGGGCATCACGCCAATGGTGTCCACCTCTGTCAACGTGGCGGCGCCCACCGCCACTCCCCTGCCTGGCACCAGCAACGCTCCGAGAAGAACAATCACGCACAGCAGGCTCGTCATCTTCTTCATTGCCGTCTCCTAGGGATACACGTCTCCGTAGTGCTGGCGCAGGATCTGCAGGTCGGCGTCGTTTACGCGACCATCACCGTTGAGGTCTGCCATGTTGTCATACCGTCTGTCCCCGGCTTTCGAGCCATATGCCCGGGCGAGAGCGACCATGTCACCGAGGTCCACACGCTTGTTGCCGTCGATATCCCAGACGTTGCCTCCCGACCGCAGCGTGATTGCCAGCGACCGCGCGATCGTTTCCGTCGTCGTCCTGCTGCCGTTCGTCGCCAGAGGCTTCCGAATCCACAGTTCCGTGGAGCCGGTGTGCAAGACAGTGAATGTGACCGTACACACGCTGCCGCGCCCCTGGACCTGGCCCGTGCTTGTCACCCCTTCGACCAGGACGCTGCCCGCCGAGGCGTCGACCGTGGAAACGAAGCTCGACGCGATCTTTCCCCCCTGGTTCAGGAAGTCCCCCTCCTGCACCGACTTCACCGAAAAGTACCAAGGTTCGAACTGCACAGCAGCCACAATGCCTGAGACACTCGTCGTGGTCTCGGCGGTCAGGCTGACCGTCATGTCCTCCCCTTCGCGCAGACTCCCGCCCACGACATCCAGGCTGAGCGCCGGAACGCCTGCCATACCCATGACACGTATGGGCGCCGACTGATGCGCTGCCTCGGAGATCTGCAGGTTCGCCGGGTCGTTGTTGCTCTCGACGACCGACGTCTTCAGCAAATAGTCTCCGTCGGTCAGGAAGAGATTGCCGTGAACGTCCCGACCGTCCCAGGTGAATCCGTGGTCACCCACAAGCAACAGCGATCTGCGGTACACCGTCCCGAGGGTCGTCGTGCCATTCGTACCCGTGACAGCTGCCACGACCTGCGAGGCGAAGCTGGAACCCTGAGGCTCGTCTCCGGTCTCGACGGCGGGGCGCACACCACCGTAGCCGATGTTGAACCGCACGTCCACCGTGCCACCGGGTGCCATGAGGGTTGCTGTGCTCATGAGCATCCCGCTGAGTTGTTTAGGGACGTCGACGCCCGCCCGCCAGAAGATGTACGGCACATGCAGTGTTCCACTGGTCGATTCCAGAGTGATCATCCCCTCGTGTGGTCCGTCTGCGACGGTTGTCGGGTCCACGATCGTGGTCACGGTAATCAGTGCTGTTCCACCGGGAACGACGACGAGGGACGACGGCGTGATGGTCACCTCAACGCCTGCACGCGCGTCCATCGTCCAACCGAACGAAGGCGAGAAGGTAACACTGCTGCCTGAGAGACTGCGGAGCTTGATCGTCGTCGCCGTGGCCACGCTGTCATCGTTGACGAGAATGGCACCCGTCTGAAACGTCGTCTTCCCGTCGGAGGTGGCGATCCCAGCCACAGCCGGAGTGTCGATGGCAGCTGGTACGTCGACCCGGCCAGCTCCCTGCAGTGTCCACGTGATGACTTCGTCGTTCTGCCAGTTGCGCAGGACCTTCGACGTGTTCATGAGCGCCAGCTTGACCGTCTCCGGCGTCCAGTCGGGATGGGCCACCTTGATCAACGCGACGGCTCCCGCTACACCCGGTGATGCCATGGACGTGCCGTCCAGCTTGGCATATTCGCCATTTGGAAACGTCGAGTTCACCGTTACGCCAGGAGCAGACACCTCCGGCTTGAAGTGAAAATCCTCAGTGGGACCCATCGAGCTGAAGTCCGCGAGCGTTCCCAGGTTGCTCCGCGTTCCAAACTGGACGACCAGCCCTCTCATCGTCAACATCTTGAGGTCCAGTCCTGCATCCTGCGTGATGCCGATGCAGGGCACATAGTCCTTGCTCTCGTCGCCAGCCGCTACTCTGAGCGTCATCCCCAGGACACCCGGGCTATGATTGTAAATGATGACGCCGGCTGCTCCGGCAGCCTGCGCATTGACCACCTTGTCACGGAAGTAGATCCCGCCCGTCCCGATGGGACCCCTCTCCACAAGTGCGACCTTGCCCTTGACGTTCACGGCGGCGAAGTCTGCCTTCGACCCATACCCTGCATCCACAATGCTGTATGTAGAACCCTCCTTGAACTCCGGGGCGATATCGGCATAACCGCCGAGGATGCTGTTCAGCCCGGTCCCGGCTGGCGTCACAACCTCCACGACCGGATAGGGGCCGTCATTGGAGGCGGCTACCGCGATGGCATTGAGCGCCGTCGCCGGCGAACCCAGAGGCCAGTTTGCCTCAGGATTCCGCGGACCGGAGTTGCCTGTCGCCGCGACCACCACGACGCCCGCTTTGACCGCGTTGTTGATTGCCTCGTTCTCGGGTGTGTCGGCGGTCCCTCCGGACGTGCCCAGAGACATGTTGACGACCGTGCAGCGGTCACGCACAGAGCGGTCAAGCGCAGCGATGATGTCCCCGTCGGCGGCCCCTCCCCCCTGGTCACTGAACACCTTGTAGGCGTAGAGCTTCGCCTTTGGCGCGACACCCTGCACTTTGCCGTCAGCAGCTGCAATGCCTGCAACGTGGGTGCCATGGCCCTGGTTGTCCATGGGGTTGCTGTCGCCGTCCGCGAAGTCGTATCCTCCTACGACCTTCGCGTTGGGGAACCTGGCTCCTCCGAGGTCCGGATGCATATAGTCGATACCGGTGTCGATGATACCGATCGTCGCGCCGGTTCCATCAAGCCTCTTCCCTCCCGCCGAGGTACGGTTCCACAGCGCCTGATCCACTCCGATGGCGGCATTCGTGTCATCGTCCAGTACCTGCGCCCGTCGGGATTCGTAGACAAAGGAGACATGACTCGTCCCCGCAACCACTGGAAGGTCACGCCCGGCAACGCTCAGCGCAAGACCGTTGAAGGTCACGCTCAGCCGCTGCTTGACCGTGTGTCTGACACCCTGTGCTGTCAGTGACAACAGAAACGCGTCCTGCTCGTCCAGGATTGCTTTCTCTGCCCCGTGTGCAGCCGTGGTGTCCAGCCACCCTGTCACTCCTGCATCCTGGACTCTGCCGACCAACGGAAGACCTTGCATACGAACGATGACATCCTGCAGCGATGGGGACGACCCGACACGG
>JAPLGJ010000170.1 GCA_026390215.1 Caldisericota bacterium | reverse complement strand
GAGAACAGGACATTCGACATGGTTGTGTCGATTACTGCGCTCGAGTTTGCCGCGGACCCGCTGATGGCTCTCATGGAAATGGCCCGGGTACTACGACCGGGTGGCAAGCTGGTCGTCGGCGTCCTCAACAATGACTCTCCGTGGGCCGACGCCCGCCGTGAACACGCCAAGCGTGAAGAGTCTATCTACGGGGCAGCTCATTTCTTCTCGTCGTCCGACCTGCGCTTGCTGATCCACCGCACGGGCACGTTTGGGGCTCTGACGATGGAAAGCTGCATCCACACACTTCCCGACGAGGACGCGTTTCAGGACAGCACCGCCTCGAGGCAGGAATTCTTCGGCCGCATGTTCAGGCCGCTCACCGGTGCGTTCCTGGTCGGCACGGCGCGCAAGCGCTAGGGTCCCAGGGAGAAGCCAATGCTTGTCCGTGAGTACATGACGCACGACTTCGTGACGATCAGCCCCGAGGCACGGTTGTCCGACGCCCTCAACATCATGCGCGCGCGCAACGTCCACCATCTTCCTGTCGTCGAAGACGACCTGCTAATCGGCATCGTCTCTGACAGAGACCTGCTGTATGCCCTGCCTTCTGTGGACAAACCGATCAGTTGGGTGGAAACCAGTTCTCAGGCTGCTGCCCTGCCTGTGCGCCAAATCATGCAACACGATGTGGTCACCGTCTGCCCTGACTGTCCCATCGAGTTGGCCGCCGCGACCATGGCAGACCACAGCATTGGCGCCCTACCAGTCGTAGACTCGCCAGAATCGCATACGCTCGTGGGGATCATCACCCAAACGGACATCTTCAGGTTGTTCGTCGAAATGCTCGGTTCACGTGCACCGGGTGTTCGTGCATCTCTTGAGATAGACAACCGCAAGGGTGCTCTCGCCTCGCTGTTCAACCGTGTCGTCGAAGCGGGCGGGCTTGTCGCGAGCGTGTCGTCGTTCCCTGCGACACTGCCCAATCGCATCCGCATCATCCTCAAGGTGGCAGATGTAGACCAGGAAACGATGCGCAGTCTCCTCAAACCCGAGGAGACAGTAGTCGACCTGCGCGAGATCCAGGGAGCCCGCTGACCCCGATTGCGCCAACGACGTGAACTCATGAGACTACAGGACAAGGTCGTCGTCATTACGGGTTCGACACGAGGCATCGGCAGGTCCATCGCCCTGGCCTGCGCAAGCGAAGGAGCGTCGGTCGTCGTTTCCTCCCGCTCCGCTCATTCAGTCCAGAGGGTGGTCGAAGAGATGAAGGCGTTAGGCTATGCCGTCGCCGGCACCACCTGCGATGCTACGGTCCCGGGAGCGCTGACTGAGTTGCTGCGGTTCGCCGTGAGCACGTTCGGCAAGGTCGACGTGTGGATCAACAACGCTGGCCTCTCCGGTGGCTACCGGCCACTGGACGAGATGAATCCAGAGGAAATCACCCAGGTCGTCGCGACCAACATGACGTCCCTGGCCATAGGATGCAGCATCGTCATCCCGCGGATGCGGGCGCATGGTGGAGGTGTCGTCATCAACATGAGTGGCCGCGGGGGCAAGGGCGAAGCGAGTCCCTGGACAGCGCTGTATGCAGCCACCAAAGCTGCAGTCACGAGCCTGACGCGGAGTCTCGCCGTCGAGAACAAGGACAGCAGCATCTCCATCCATGCGGTCATCCCCGGCATGGTCGCCACA
>JAPLGJ010000031.1 GCA_026390215.1 Caldisericota bacterium | reverse complement strand
AAGGGGACCGGCTTGCGGGGGATGGCGGGCATCGCGCCGCGGACCGGGATGTTCGTCCATCCGCTGCTCGCGGTGTCGAAGGAACAGCTTCAGAGCTGGCTGCGGGCGCAGGGTTTCGCCTGGCGGGAGGATTCCTCCAATTTGGACGCCCGGTACGAGAGGAACTTCATCCGCACGAGCGTGATCCCACTGATCGAGAGTCGGTTTCCTGCCGCGAAGACGGCCGCCGCCCGGACGGCGAACATCGCACGTGCCACATGCGAGCTGTTCGAAAAGCAGACCGAGCGGGTGACGGACAACATCGAGATCCTGGAAGCGGGCGACGGGAGGCATCCGGGAGCGCTGCGCCTTGCCAAGGTGGCGCTTTCGAGCCTGCCTGACCCCCTGCTGCAATATGCGCTCGAGGAGGTGTTTGCGACGTCAGGCGTCGGTCCCAGTTTCGAGCGGTTGACGCGGAGTACTCAGGCCATACGGAGTGGCAGGACGGGCATGCGCGTCACGCTGGACGACCGCGTAACGCTGGAGGTGGGTTACCAGCACGTTTATGTGTATGGCGCCGCGTTTACCGGCCGTGTCCTCGAACCACGGGAGATAGGAACGTTCCCGACGACCGTCGACTGGTTCCGCAGGCGGCTGACCTTCGAGGAGAAGGTCCTTGGGGATCTTCCGTCAGACCTGCGGGACATCGGTCCGAAGGAAGCATGGTTCGACCTCGACGCAATGCAGCTGCCTCTCTCGGTGCGCCACGCGCGGCCTGGCGACTGCATGACGACGTTTGGGGGACATCGTCGCAAGCTGCAGGACCTGTATGTCGACGCAAAGGTAGACCGGGTGCTCCGGGCGCGGCGGCCGGTGGTGTGCGATGCATATGGCATCATCTGGGTGCCCTCCCTTGCCCGCAGCGCCACAGGAGCAGTCACAGCAGAGTCGCGCCGCTTCCTGCGCATTGTATACTATGGTTCACAGTGCTAAGTTGTCTCACAGTGGGAGCGGGGTAGAATACATGGACATGAGAGACGATATCCTGGAAGTTCTGATTTCGACCGAAGAGATCCAGAAGCGCACGGCCGAGCTTGGCCAGCAGATAGGACGTGACTACGAGGGCAGGAACCCGCTGATGATCTGCATTTTGCGGGGCGCCGTCGTGTTCCTGTCCGACCTTATCCGCTCGGTGCCAGTTCACGTCACGGTCGATTTCATGGGTGTGAGCAGCTATGGCGGCACGAACATGGATAGCACGGGCGTCATCAAGATCACGCGTGACGTCGACGCCAACGTGGCGCACCGCGATATCATCATTGTCGAGGACATCGTCGACACAGGCCTTACGATGAAGGCGCTGATCGACCTCATGAAGACGAGGGGCCCCAGCAGTATCGAGATCTGCACGCTCCTCTCCAAGCCGCAGCGCCGCAAGGTGGACGTGGACATCAAGTATTGCGGGTTTGAGATTCCCAACAAGTTCGTCATCGGTTACGGGCTGGACTACGACGAGAACTACCGGAACCTGCCATTCGTCGGTGTCCTGAAGTCCGAGGTCTACGAGAAGAGAAAAGAGGAGAAAGGATAAGTGGCCAACCAGAAGAAGAATGCAGGCTCCAACCCGAATCTGCTGAAAGAGCTCATCGGATGGGCCCTTCTCTTTGCCGTGCTATGGGGCGCCTATTCGCTGTTCAGGCCTGCTGCGGTCCAGCCGGCTCAACTGACATATACCGATTTCGTGGCTAGGGTTCAGGCCGGAGAGGTGAAGGACGTCACATTCCAGATTGCCGACGTCGTCCAGACGGGCACTGGCACGCTCAAGGATGGCACGAAGTTCACAACCATCGCGCCGCTGTATGATGCCAGCCTGTATCCGCTGCTGGTCGAAAAGGGTGTGCAGGGAGACTTCAACAAGGCACAGACGAGCATTTGGCTTACACTGCTGGGAAGTGTCCTGCCGTTCGTGCTCCTGCTCGGGTTCTGGTTCTTCATGATGCAGCGCATGCAGGGTGGCCAGAACAGCCAGGTGTTCAGCTTTGGCAAGAGCAAGGCCAAGCTGTTCATGGACAACCGCCCGCGCGTGACCTTCAAGGACGTCGCGGGTCTGGATGAGGCCAAGGAAGAGACAGGTGAGCTGATCGACTACCTCAAGAACCCCAAGAAGTTCACGGC
>JAPLGJ010000038.1 GCA_026390215.1 Caldisericota bacterium | reverse complement strand
AGACCCATACTCCCTTCAGGTTCTTGAGAACGAGCACCTTGTCACCGTTGAAGACGATGCCTCCAGCGGTGATCTCGGTGACCTCGCCCCTCTTGCGGGTCACGCCTGATCAGTCTGCCGTCAGGGCAGCGCTACGAACGTATCCTCGTCGAAGTAGAGCTCCCGCGCCCATTCCACGCGCTCAATGATGAGGGGACGCGGCTTCTTGACAGCCTCGACACGAAAGAAGGTCGAGTGATACCAGGCGAAGTCGGGCGCCTTGAGGGCAAAGGGGGACTCGGTGACAATGCGGAAGCCTTTCTCGACGATGCGCTCACCAGTCAGAAGGTAGTTGTTGAAGTCACGGAGGATGTCTGTGATGACCAGGTTCATGCGGAGGAGGTCCTTCTCT
The DNA here is from genome assembly GCA_026390215.1 of Caldisericota bacterium. Lineage (GTDB taxonomy): Bacteria > Caldisericota > Caldisericia > Cryosericales > Cryosericaceae > Cryosericum. The sequence goes on along the minus strand of JAPLGJ010000038.1, from coordinate 4,298 downwards.
ACACCCATCCACTTGGCCAGACCGGACTCGAAGTGCGAGATGCCGAAGTAGCCTGAACAGCCCTTGCCTCTGAGAGCTTCAGAGCAGCGAGAGTAGAAGAGCTTCATGCCCTCAACTGTCTCGACCGGGTCGGTGATGAAGACATCGAACTTTCCCCTCAGCTGCTCGGGAACGGGATCACGGGCATCATAGTCATAGACCTCGACATTGGTCCAGCCCTTCTCCCTGATGACCTTGCGGATGAACTTGTTGACGCGTCTGTCGATCTCCACGACGGTGATACGTTTGCACTTGCCGGTCAAGGCCAGGCCGATGCTGAGGAGGTCGTCGTCGCCGAGGATGAAGATGCTCTTGTTCTCGAGGTCCCCACGCTCGTAGATGTAGGCGATGCGGTCGAGGTTCTTGACAAGGGGGACCACACCCTGGTCGAACTCGGCGGTGACCTCGGGACGTCCTTTTGCCAGTGCCTCAAACTCCGGCATGATCTCCTTGAGCCAGCCCCGCGGCTTGACGCCCGTCGCGCTGCAGGTGGGGCACATCATGGACTCTTCCCTCTCCAGGCCGTTCGTCCGAGCGTATTCCCTGCCGTCCTTCGTCACGGCGATGAGGTCGCCCTTCGCTTCGACGTAGCCTTTGATCTTGAGCGTTTTGAGCGCGTCGATGTAGCCACGGATGGCGTCGTCCTGCTTGCCCACCAGTTGCCAGAAACTGAGAGGCTGTTTCATCAGCGCCCGCAGCAGCTTCGCCTGTGTCCTGTCCATATGTACCTCCAGAAGTAGATATCTACAAATTATACCTGACCATGGTGCACAATGCAATAAAGGCCCCTCCTGCCCGACGTTCGTGCGCCGGACGGCCTGAGCACCTGGTTCTGTCCAGGGGGAACGTCAGGGCGCCGTGAAGAACGATCCCAGGATGATCTGGAACCCGCGGGAAGCACCGTTCAGCAGCCCCACCTCCGCAGTGCACTGCAGCTGGTAGACACTGCCGCCGGACTGCAAGAGGCAGTATTCTGTCTGGCTCCCTGCGCGCAGGGTGACAATATGCTGATAGACGATACTGCCAACCGTTCTCGTTCCCGTTCCGCTGATGGTGAGACCCGGAAGCTTCTCCAGTTCCGCCCTCAGCTCTGTCAGGTACGTCTGGACGGTACTGCCCTTGAGCGGGGTTACCTCAACCCGGACAAAGGGACCGGCCGGAGAACGTACTTCCGCTGTCGCCAGCGGTTCGGTCGAACCCTGGCTCTGGACGATCTGCCAGGTGTTGGGATACTTGAAGCCGAATCCGCCGGCACTGTTCGTGTAGCTCAAGTCGACGGGGATCGCCACCAGTTTCGCGGCGATGGTCGTCTGGATTCCCTTCACGACCTCGACTCCGGAACGCGCAAACGTGTCGTACCCGCTCAGAGCCACCAGAATCGTGTGATGCCCGAGCGCGACGCCGACGGTCAGCGGGGTTGTTCCGGTCATGCGTTTCCCGTCGATCGTGACAACAGCCCCTGCAGGCGTCGACGTGATGCGGAGCGAGCCCTGCGCGACAGGAGGAGCCTGTGTCAGCGCAACGGCGAGCGACGCCTGTCCTCCCTTGGCGACAGTGACAGTCCGGGAGGCGACGGCATATCCGGCGAACTTCAGCGAGACCGTATGACTGCCCGGTGCAACCACGATCGTTGCGGGCGTCACTCTGCCAGTCTCCTTCTCGTCGAGGACGATGGCGGCCGAGCCTGGGGTGGATGTGACACGCAGGGTCGTCTCGACCTGTGTCGGGGGAGTCACCGGCGGTGTCCCGGGTTCTACCGGCGGCGTTGTCGTATCGGGCGTCTTCGTGAGAGCAACCTGAAGCGCCGACGTTGTTCCCGCGGTGACAGTCGCGTTCTCTCGACCCTCCGCATAGCCTGTCAGCCGCAGAAGCACGGTATGACTGCCCGCCGCAACACCCGTCAGTGTGGCGGGCGTCGTCAGCTTGCGATCCGTGCCGTCGAGGATGATGGATGCTCCGGGTGGCGTCGACGTCACGCTCAGCGCGCCCGTCGCGACAGTCTGGCCGGACGGCGGGTTGACAGCCGTCCCGTCTGGGGGCAAGGACCCCCTGTTGAAGGGTTTGGCGATGGCGACATACGCCAGAGCGGCCACGACCAGCGTGGCCAGAATAATCGGTACAACCCGGTGCCGTCGTTGCGGTGACAGAGGAACGGCAGGCGAAACAACAGGCTCGCTGGACGGCGAAACAGCGGTCTCCCAGGAGAATCCCTCGTCGGGACGAGGAACATCCGTCGTCGCGGAGACTTCCGCCCGTGGTGCCACGTCGTCGGTCGAGGGATGCTCGCCGGTCTTCTCCTGGATATACCGCTCGTCCATCCCGACCATTGGCACGGCAAGCAGTTCTGGATGAGGACTCGTATCGGAGTCCGGCTCCGGACCGCATTCCCCTCCGGGTCCTGTCGGTTCCATCAGGGGCCGCAGCGGTGCCGGGAACCCTGCTTTTGTCAGCGCGTCGATCACGTCGCCGGGAGATGCGAAGCGCTCGTCAGGGTCCCACCGGAGCAAGCCGGACAGCACAGGGTGCAACTGGTTTGGGATGTCCCTCAGGAACTCTTCCATGTGAGCAGAACCCTCGAACGACAAGAACGAGCGAACCTCTGCGGTGGAAGGGACGCGCGCCGTCAGCATCTCGTACAACATCGCCCCCAGCGTATACAAGTCGGTTCGAACATCGACGGCACGACCCTCGGTCTGTTCCGGCGCCGCATACACTGCAGCCCTCTCTCCAAGGACAGCGTCGAGAGCTCCCGACGCGGGCGCAGTACCGAAACCTGAGACCTGGGCATCGCCCGCTGGCGTGACGATGACGCCTGCGGGGCGGAGCGCTCCGTGAAATGGTATGCCGCCGTACGCCACGGCCCCTTCGAGTGCCGAGGCGACACATGAACAGATCCACGCAGACTGGACCATGGGCAATGCCCCATGCGTGCGTTCCAGCTCAGCAAGGATAGTCCCTTGCTGGCCAAACCGTGTCACCATGTAGTAGATGTCCTGTTCCTGGCCATAGTCTTCGATGGGAGCCACATACGGGTGTCCCGAACGACAGCCCATCTCCCCGGACCTCAGGAAGCGCCGCACGATGCCGGCGTCCCGCGTGATGGGGGGCTCGAGGATGAGAGCTGTCACAACGGCGGACGTCGCAATTTCGCTGGCCAGACAGACTGTGGCCATACCGGACGTCCCAGCTTGCCGATAGATCCTGTACTGTTGATGCAGAACAAGTCCCATGAGTTCCACGGCGCTCACCCCTCGGGCCGGCGCAACGAAACACCGTCCCGTGCATGTATAGCGCCATGGCGCGCATTGTCAACCATTCCGGAGGCGGCCGTCGCCTCGGAACGAGGCCCTCAGGTCTTCTCTTCGCTCAGAGACTGAAGTTCGTAGAGGCTCTGGTAGATGCCGCCCTGTGCGAGCAATTCCTCGTGTGTTCCGGATTCGCTGATACGCCCTTTCTGCACCACGAGGATGCGATCGACCGTGCGAATAGTCGACAGGCGGTGTGCGACGATGATGCTGGTACGACCCTTAAGGATCTTGCGGATGGCCGCCTGGATCACGGCTTCGGACTCGGTATCGATGTTGGAGGTGGCCTCATCAAGGATGAGCACGTTGGGATCAAAGTACAGCGCCCGGGCAAACGAGACGAGCTGCCGCTGTCCCGAGGAAAGGTTGTTTCCACGCTCGTACAGATGGTAGTGCAAACCTCCCTCGAGGTTCTTCACGAACCCCATGCCCAGGTAGTCGACGATCTCGTTCGCGCGCTGCTCATCGGGACGCTCTTCAAACAGGGCGATGTTGTCCAGGATACTGCCGCTGAACATAAACACGTCCTGCATGACAAACGCGACGCTGTGCCTCAGGAATTCGGCAGGCAGTGTCGCAACGTCCACGCCCCCGAGCAGCACCTGTCCGCTGTCGACGTCGTAGAAACGCGGGACCAGCCCAGTGATGGACGTCTTCCCGGCACCCGTCGAGCCGACCAGCGCGACAGACCCGCCCTGCTCGACCTTGAAGGTGATCCCCTTGAGAATCTCCTCGCCCTGGCCGTAGCTCAGGTGAACGTCCCGGAACTCGATCTCGAAGGACGAGGGGAGCCGGCCGTCAAATGACTCGGGGGTGTAGTCTTCCTCCGGCTCGTCCATGACACGGAAGATCTTCTCGGCGGAGGCCATTGCCGACTGAATGGTGTCAAACTGCTCTGCAAGCTCCTGCACGGGGCGGAAGAAGATCGCCGCGTAGAAGGTGAACGTGATGAGC
>JAPLGJ010000029.1 GCA_026390215.1 Caldisericota bacterium | reverse complement strand
CATGGGGACGGTCCTGTTGACCGTCATACCATCCGATACCCCAGCCGTCGGAATTGCCCTCACCGGATTTGTCGGCAACCGCCAGCGAGCGCAGCGAGGGCTCGACGTCGGTCAACCAGGGAGCTATGGATTGTGGCGTCGCAGCGACCATTCCAACCATCCTGCACATCAGCGTTCCTCCACCGGCAAGCCGTCCACGGCCTCCCTGCGTTCAGGATACGTCGTCAGCGCCGCAGCGCAATTGTGAATACCCTTGGTGCCAGGCACCAACGTCATTCACAATTGAAGAGGGGGACGCGGATCGCCGACGAATTCGACTTCGTCTTCGGGTGAGATGTCGTATTTGTGACGTTCGGCAGTCCCGATCAGGACGACGTCCCTCAACGGGCAAGACTGTTTGCGAACAAGGTGTCGGCAACTGCCACGAGGAGGATTGCGGCGAGCCAGCCGACGAACAGTCCCGAGAACAACCGCTTTCGCTCGCCTTCGGTCATGCTGCGCAGGCCGAGGAACATGAACCCGAAGGCGGCAGACAAGACGGCAAGGGTCAGTCCCGTCTTGAGGTTGACCTGATGCCAGACGGCCGGATCGGCGAACGTCGCAGGTACACGAAATCCAAGCCACCGATTGGGCGTGGAGAATGCCGACAGGACCCCGACGACCGCGACGGCAAAACAGCTGACGGCGACCAGAAGCGGCGTGGTCCTGCCGACCTCCATGTCACGTGCGGCAACGCCCGTATCCCGTGCGACATGCTCGGAGTAGCGCCACAGCCAGACACCCGCGATGAGGATGTAGATCACCAGGGCTCCCGCAATATACAGCCCCACATCCTGTGTGATGACCCCGACGATGGCAAGCAGGTCGACAATCCCTGCCACCGCTCCCCCGGCGACAAACAGGACTCCACACTCCCGGTTCACGACGTCCCAGACGCGGTCGTCCGCCATGGTGGCAGGGAACCTGGCGCCGTACACACCGTTGCGCTTCACCTTGCCCAGCATTAGTGGAACTCCGAGGGCCAGGAACAGCACCGCAAGCCCAAGGCTTGTCAGAAGAATCTCCATCATTGTGCATCTCCTTGCCGCAAGTGTCCCCGATATCGTGAGAGCATGTCACGTTCAACTGATACTATACGCGCCCTCGGGGTGAAAGCCACGATGACTCCTGAAAAGGAAGACCTCCGGGGCTCTTCGCCGGGTCCCGGAGGGAAGGAGTTGCGCCGAGAGAGATGGCGCGAGTGGCGGCCTTGCCAGCCGACACCATATCGCCGGCCTCTGCGCCCTCAAGCTGTCGTCTTTACGCCGCCTGCTTGTCTCCCGGTCCTATGTTGCCTTGTCGGCGAGGGACTCCTCGCTGTCGGTGCAGGGAACGTGGTCTGGGTCATCTCGGGCCTCATACGTGATAGATGCAGCCGCAAGATGCATCTTGCCCTCGCCCGGAGTGCTGTACTCGGCACAGAGCTTGACGTAGCGCTGCAGGAACTCAGAGCGCTCGCGGTCGTCCACGTAGATGTCCTCACTTAGGAGGCTTCGTCGACCGACAGGCTTGCGCGTCTGCTGATAGAGCTCTTCGAAGTACATATTGATGGGGATGTCCATCCGGGCAGCGGCCTCCGGCGAGATCCGCACGAGTTGTCTGACGGGTCGGTAAAACCGCTCCAGGATGCCGTTGACCTCTCGCGTACCAGCCTCCTCGATGAATGCAGCCTTCTGAAGCTGCTTCACGTGGTAGAAGACGGTGCCGTGGGACATGCCGAGCCTCTCTGACAACTGCTTCACCGAGACTCCTGAGTTGCCACTACAGGTGCTGAACGCGACCAGCACTCTGGTCCTGACAGCACTGGCAAACGTCTTGATGCGAAGAGCCTCGAGCTTCTGCTCCTCAGATGTCGACGCGGTGACCGTCGACCCGAGGTCGTCGATCACCGCGCGCTCCAAGTCTTTCTTCGATTCGAGATCCTTCTTCGACGCGGGCACGTTCCCCCCCTAGCGCGGGAACCTGGTTAACCGTTCAAAAGCCCACATTCCGACAGGAGTCATCTTGGTAGGGGTAACTGCAGGTTTCCTGATACTCATAAGGACCTCCTCGGCACTCCATCACGCCGCCGCCCTAGCGGGGCAGGCGAAGAACACTGTTCAACACAACACTGCGGTCCAGCTCGCCCATTCGTAGCATCGCTCTTGGTTCCATTGGGCACCTCCACTGCGCATTACCGTCCGAACCTTCCATGACGTCTCAGTTTTGCTTGATGTCTTAGTGTTACCTCATGTATTAGTTCTCTCTGACGTCTTACACTATTCGGACGATACTATCGTAGTACTGACCTCAATCTTGTCAAGTCCCTGGAACGAGAAGAGTGAAGATACTGTGAACGCAACCATGCCCTCCGCTGGATGCGTCAGTGTGTCACAGGCTTCCCATGAGTCTCCACACGACCCGAAGCACGTCACGTGCAGCTGTGCCGAGATCTGCCGCTGGGAGGTCCTCCGCCGTATCCGTGGCAGCATGGTACCATTGGGCTTCTCTTCCATGCGCCGAGAACATGCAACTGGGAACGCCGAGCCTGCTGAAGGTCTCATGGTCTGATCCTCCCATCCAGGGGATGATCGCGAGCGAAGCACCATCCTGGATCGCTCCTGAGACAGCAGTCATGATCGCCTGGTCGGACGGATCGATAGCCGCGCCGAGGCCCGACGTCGACCGCATCATGTCCAGGTCCAGCACGGCGGACAGCGATTGAGCCAGCTCGGGAGCTGCTGCCACAAATGCGGCAGAACCCAGCAGTCCTTCTTCCTCCCCGCTGAAAGCGACAAACCAGATGGATACCGGCGGGACAGCGCCCAGTGAGACTATCGAGCGTGCCATCTCCAGCATGACGGCCACGCCCGACGCGTTATCGTCGGCTCCGGGGTACATGACGCCGGAGCGGTCGGTGCCCAAGTGGTCGAAGTGTGCGCAAACCATGATGGGCCGTGTGTCGTCACTTCCACCAAGCACGCCGGCTACGTTGAACGAAGTTACGTTGGGATTCCACGATGCCACAATGCCAAAGGAAACCTTCAGATTGAGGTCGCGTGAAACGACCTGGCCTGCCCACGCCTGTTCCGCTATGTCGTCGAAGGAGAGCCCCGCCGCCCAGAACAGAGAACGCGCTCCGGCCAACGACACGAGAGCCGACACGGGTGCCTCAGGGAGGGCCGACACAAACTGGCCATGCATGTCGAACGGATTGGGCGCCGAAGGCATATCGAGGATGAGGACGCCGGCGGCGCCACGCGCGGCGGCGCTCCCGACCTTGGCCGCCAGGTACGTCTGCGATTCGGGCACAGAACGCGTCGGGGCACTGTAGCGCAACAGGACCACCACCTTGCCCGCGACGTCCAGGCCGGCATACTCGTCATACCCCGTCATCTGGACCCCAAACCCCGCAAGGACGGCATCGGCTTCGACGCTCCCACTGCCTGCGTACGGCATCGCCATGCCGCGGTCACCCAGGAAGGACTCACCGCGCGTTCCAGTCGCCTTGATACCCGTGAATGAGCTCACCGCGTACAGGGGCGCCTCATACGTGGCAAGATACTCCGTGAACCCGGGAGGTTCTCGCAGGCCAATCGCCTTGAACTGTGAAGCGATCCACGCAGCAGCCTGTGCCTCGCCGGTCGTGCCCGTACGGCGACCGGCATAGACCGGTGAAGCAAGCTCGACGACGGCATCGTGAGCACGCTGTGCGTCCACTGCTGACACGACCTCGTCCACACCCGGCCATATGGTCCGGGGTCTGCAGCCCACAGCGGTGACAATGACCAGGACCAGAACGATCCATCTACGATTCATGGCAACCTCCCCAACGGACACGTGCGCGCCTCCGATCGGTCCTCGACCACGAGATTCGCACTCCACAACATCGCCTTGACTCATCCTGTCGCCACCCTACAATGGAGGCGCACTATATCTCTAGTAGTATGCACGAATGGGGGTCGACTTACAGATGAGAATCGGAATCCTGACAGGCGGTGGGGATTGTCCAGGACTCAACCCGGCGATACGTGGCGCCGTGTTCAAGGCGCTTGACTACGGTGACGAATGTGTCGGCATCATCGAAGGCTGGCAAGGACTGCTGTCCTGTGAGACAGAGCCTCTTGACCTCGCCCGCGTCGACGAGATCATCGACCGCGGCGGCACCATCCTGGGGACATCCCGGACCAACCCATTCAAGGACCCCGCACTTGTTCAGCAGACCATTGCCAGCATCGCTGCGATGGGTCTGGACGCTGTCATCGCCATCGGCGGGGACGACACGCTGGGTGTAGCCGCCAAGCTTGCGGCGCTGGGCGTCAAGGTCGTCGGCGTTCCGAAGACTATGGACAATGACCTGTCCGGAACGGACTACACGTTTGGATTCGACACGGCAGTGAGTGTTGCCCTCGACGCTTCGCGAAGGCTGAAAGACACTGCACTGTCACATCGCCGCATCATCGTCCTAGAAGTCATGGGCAGGCACGCCGGATGGGTTGCACTCTACACCGGCATCGGCTCAGGAGCTGATTACACACTCATCCCCGAGGTTCCGATCGACTGGGACGCTATGGTGCGTCAGGTCATGACCGCCTACAAGCGCAAGAAGTACGCCTTCATCGTCGCAAGCGAGGGAGTAGAAGTGACGCCGACCACCAGCGAGAAATTGGACGACTTTGGCCACATGCTGCTGCAAGACAGGGGCGTTGGTCCGGAAGTGGCCAGAATCCTGGAAGAGAAGACGGGGATCTCGACTCGTTCGGCCACAATAGGGCATATCCAGCGGGGAGGCAGTCCCACTCTGTTCG
>JAPLGJ010000173.1 GCA_026390215.1 Caldisericota bacterium | reverse complement strand
GATAATTGGCAAGAAGGTTGGCATGACCAGCGTGTTCCATGAGGACAAGTTCGTCCCGGCGACGGTCATACTGGCCGGCCCATGCTTCGTCGTCGACGTGCTCACGAAGGAGCGCAACGGCTATGAGGGCGTGAAGCTTGGCTATGGAGAGGCACGTGCATCTCTGATCAACAAGCCGGAGACTGGCGTTTGCACGAAGGCTGGAGTGCCGGCGCTGAGACATCTCAAGGAGTTCCGTGGCATGGAAGGGACAGTGGGCGAGAAGGTCGACGTGAGCGTACTCGACGGGCTCAAAGTCCTTACCATTACCGCAGTCTCCAAAGGCAAAGGGTACCAGGGTCCCGTCAAGCGCTGGCACTTTGCAGGCTGGTTCAAGAGCCATGGGTCGAAGGGCCTTCGTCGCGTGGGCGCCATCGGCTGTCGCCTGACTCCTGGCCGCGTTTTCAAGAATCACAAGATGGCCGGTCACATGGGCTGCCACGTGACGACTGTCACAGGAATCAGGGTGATCGCAGTCGACGTTGAGAAGAACCTGCTTGTGGTCAAGGGCAGTATTCCTGGCGGAGACAATGCACTCCTGACGATCAGGGCTTGAGAGGTAGAGATATGAGCACTGTGAAGATGATTGATGTTACTGGCGCCGACGCCGGTGAAGTTGAACTCGTCGAAGGACTCTTTGGCTGCAGCGTCAGTGAGACGGCCATGTATATGGGCGTGAAGAAGTTCCTGGCCGGGTTGCGTCGTGGGACTGCAAACACGAAGGGTCGCAGTGAGATCAACAAGACAAAGAAGAAGGTCTGGAAACAGAAGGGTACCGGGCATGCGCGTCAGGGCAGCAAGCGCGCGCCGCAGTGGAAGGGTGGAGGCGTTGTCTTCGGTCCCAAGGCCAGAGACTTTACCCTTGACCTGAACAAGTCGACTAGGCGCAGCGCCATCCTCAGTTCGCTGACCCAGCGGGCCGGCGAGAACGCGATTGTGGTTCTGCACGGACTCAAGCTCGAGCAGCCCAAGACGAAGGCGCTCTTGACAGCGCTGAAGGCTGCGGGCATTCCAGAGAATGCGTTGCTTGTCTTTGCTGAGGAGAACGGCGAAGTCGTTCTTTCCGGCCTCAACCTTCCCCGGCTTGGTCTGCTTCATTTCTCGGAGTTGAACGCGTATGATGTCCTCCTGCATTCCACGGTCGTTTTCACCGAAGAGGCCCTGAAGGGCGCCGAGGAGGTGTACGCATGAGCAAAGAGATCCTGCTGTACCCCATCGTCACCGAGAAGAGCATGAGCATGACGGAAGAGGGCAGATATGAGTTCGTCGTCGTCAAGAACTCCACGAAGATGGAGATCAAGGACGCTGTCGAGAAGATGTTCAACGTGAAAGTTGCGTGGGTCAACGTCATGAGGACTCACGGCAAGAAGAGGATGCGGAAGGCTTCGATAGGCAGGACGCCTTCGAAGAAGAAGGCGGTCGTTGCGCTGATGCCTGGGTTCAAGATCGACGTTATCACTAACGTTTAAGAGGGTGCCCCATGAGTATTGTGAGATCGTATAAACCGACGTCTCCAGGAATTCGTTCCAGGAAGACGCTCATTCACACCGAGGTCACCCGGGACACTCCTGAGAAGTCCCTGACCTTCGGCCTGCGCAAAAAGGCCGGGCGAAACAACACGGGCAAGATCATGGTTCGTCACCAGGGTTCTGGTGTTCGTCAGCTCTATCGCGTTGTTGACTTCGCGCGGGACGTTGACAACGTTCCAGGCAAGGTGGCCGAGATCGAATACGACCCCAACCGCTCTGCCCTGATTGCTCTTGTGCAGTACGCCAACGGCAAGAAGACGTACATTCTTCTGCCGGAGGGCCTGAAAGTCGGCGAGACCATCATGTCCGGTGACAACGTGGAGATTCGGGCTGGCAACAACACCAAACTTGCCAAAATGCCATTGGGAACGACCATCCACAACATCGAACTGTTCCCCGGCAAGTCCGCTCATGTGGCGCGTGCTGCTGGTGCCTCAGCTCAGTTGCTGGCCAAGGAAGCCGGTTGGGCACAGATCCGCATGCCATCCGGCGAGATCCGGAAGTTTTCCCTGGACTGCAGGGCCACCATTGGACAGGTTGGCAATCTCGATCACAACAAGGAAGTGCTTGGAAAGGCCGGCAATTCCCGTCACCGCGGCATTCGTCCGTCTGTGCGTGGTGTTGCCATGAACCCCGTCGACCACCCGCACGGTGGTGGTGAAGGCAAGTCTCCTGTCGGACACCCTGGACCTCTTACTCCTTGGGGCAAGCCGACTCTCGGCTACAAAACCCGCAAGAAGAAGAATCAGTCCGACAAGTATATTTTGAAGCGTATAAACTAGGAGAACGCCGATGAGCGATACGAAGACCAACAAGGGCTTTGTCGAGGAACGTCTGCTCGGCAGGATCCTGGAAATGAACAGAAAGGGTGAGAAGAAACTCGTCAAGACATGGAGTCGTCGTTCTCACGTGGTCGAGGAGATGGTGGGGCATACGATTGCCATCCACAATGGCAAGACCCATGTTCCCGTCTACATCTCGAAGGCGATGGTTGGGCACAGGCTCGGTGAGTTTGCTCTCACTCGCAACTTCCGTGGTCACACTGTTCCGACAGCGCGCACCAGCGCGTTGAGGTAGGTGCAAGATGGAAGCGTTTGCAAAACTTGAGCACATTCGGCTTTCTCCATTCAAGACACGCCTGGTGGCCGACCTTATCAGGGGAAAAGATGTCGACCAGGCGGTTGCCATTCTCGACTCGCTGCCCAATCGGCCTGCCGTTACCATCAAGAAGGTTATGCTCTCTGCCGCTGCCAATGCCGAGAACAACTTCAAGATGAACCGTGACACGCTGTATGTGTCCAAGATTCTCATCGACGGGCAGGGTGGAGTCAAGAGAGTCTCCCCGAGAGGCATGGGTCGTGCGGATATCATCCGCAAGCCCCTCTCCCGGATCTATATCTGCGTAGCTGAGAAAGAGGAGGCTTAGGTGGGCCAGAAAGTACATCCGTATGGATTCAGGCTTGGCATTACCCAGGACTGGCAATCCAAGTGGTTTGCATCGAAGAGGAACTACAGCGAATTCGTTCTGGAGGATTATCACATTCGCGAGGAGATCGGCAAGATCGAGCGGGACTTTGCCATCTCGGAGATCGAGATTCTGAGAAAGGGTTTCAATGTCACTGTGCGCTTGCACAGTGCGCGTCCTGGTGCCCTTATCGGCCGGAACAAGGCTGAACTCGAGAAGATCGAAGCGAACCTCAAGAAGACACTGACCAACAAACAGGAAGTCCTGCACGTGGATGTCAAGGAAATCAAGCATCCCGATCTCGACGCCAAGATTTTGGCACAGAGCATTGTTGCAGATATCGAGAAGCGTGTCTCGTACAAGCGCGCAATGAAACAGGTCATTAAGCGTGCAATGAGAGCTCGCGCAGGCGGTATCAAGGTTCAGTGCAGTGGCCGTCTCGGCGGAGCCGAGATCGCGCGCACCGAGTGGTATCGTGAAGGGCGCGTACCGCTTCAGACCTTGAAGGCTGACGTAACCTACTCCTATGAGCCGGCTCTCATCAAGTTCGGCCGTATCGGAGTCAAGGTGTGGCTCTACAAGGGAGATGCACCCAAGAGGGTCTTCTTCAGTGAGGACGTAGACTGAGCAAGGAGAGGTCATCATGCTATTACCTGTGAGAACCAAGTTCAGAAAGATGCACCGTGGAAGGATGCGCGGCATGGCCACTCGGGGTGCCGAACTTTCGTTCGGCGAATTCGGGCTGCAGGCCATGGAGTGCTCCCT
>JAPLGJ010000149.1 GCA_026390215.1 Caldisericota bacterium | reverse complement strand
ATTGGAGGAATCCTCCCGCCAGGCGAAACCCTGCGCCCGCAGCCAGCTCTGAAGCTGTTCCTTCGACACCGCGAGCAGCGGATGGACGAACATCCCGGTCCGCGGCGCGATGCCCGCCATCCCCCGCAAGCCGGTCCCCTTCAGAAGCCGGAACAGGACCGTCTCCGCCTGGTCGTCCCGCGTGTGAGCCGTCGCAATGCACGCCGCTCCCGTCGTGAGCGCCGTCGCACGAAGAAAGCGAAGCCGCAGTTCCCGGGCCGCTTCTTCGCGGCTGAGGTGGCGCTCCACAGCGTAGGCACCCACGTCTCCGGATCCTGTTTCGCAGCGCACGTCCAGTGAACCTGCCAGTTCCCGCACAAACGCCTCGTCCGCATCACTCTCCGCACCACGGAGATGATGGTTGAAATGGGCGCAGACCACGTCGAGATGACAGGTTTTCCGCAGGGAGCAGAGAAGGCGCAGCAGCGCGACCGAATCCGACCCTCCCGAAACGGCGACGACCACGCAGGTACCAGGAGCCAGCAGCTCAAGGGAGCTGCAATATGACCAGACGTCGTCCTGAAGCATGTGTCCGATCAGCTGTCGGCAAGCAGTTCGCTGAGCAGTGCCTCGACCTCGCGACTTCGCCTGCCCAAATGGGTGAACGCTTGCAGGCACTCGATAGCCGTGCCACGCCTCTCCCAACTGTACATGATCTTGACCGCACGCACAAGGAGACCGAAGTCGTCTGGTCGCAGCGCGATCGCCTTCTGCAGGAACATCGTCGCGCGTTCTGTCTCGCCTGCCGCACCCAGGGCCATCGCCAGGTTGTAGTAGCAGGCAGGGGCAGCACCTGGAAGAGCGACGGCACGCGCCAGCGCTGCTATCGCAGCCGACGTCCTGTGCTGGGCAAGAGCATTCGTCCCCTTGTGATGCCAATAGATGTACTCAGACGGTGCAAGCTCTGCTGCCCGGTTGAACTCGATCCCGGCCCACTCGAGGCGGCCGGCATGGTTCAGCACCAGACCATAGCTGTTGTGGAGAGATGCCTCATCCGGGAACCTGGCAGCCAGATCGGCGAAGATCGCGATGGCCTCGGTGTTCAAGCCACAGGCACTCGAGGCGACAGCCAGGTTCTTGCGCGTCACGTCATCGTCGGGCAGGACATTCGAGGCTTTGACGAAGACAGCACGCGCTTCTTCCCATCTGCCCTGACCGTACAGGTAACTGCCATACGCGTTCAACGAAGCACACTGACGGACGTCCTCGTTCTCCCTGGGCTCGTCCATCACCTCTGGTTCAGCAGCTCGTGGCCTTCGTGCCATCTCAACCCCCCCTCTCCATATCCGGCGTGCCCATGACATAGGCGCAGCTGCCTTCGCAGCACGCACTCAGTCTCTGCTGCCATAGAGTAGTCTAGTGCAAATCGACAAACTCACAAAATCGCGACGTGAGCATCAGCTCTGCTTGCCAACGCGCGCCAGGAGCCTGCGGCCCATCTTCAGGTAGCCGGTCGCCTCGTCTTCCCGCAGGAGCGCCGTGGCCATCATGTACGAGGCAAAACTGACAGCGATCAGTGGCAGGATGTGGATCCGGGCCTGCAGGCCGACAATGATGCCAGCCATGATCAGCGTGCCTCCGCCGATCTTCAGCACGTCCCGGAGAATCAGGACATAGTCGACCGCTCCGTACATGCGCCGGTGCACGAGATACATGAGCGTCATGCTCACGAAGGCGGCGATCGACGAGGCGATGGCAAGACCATAGGCGCCGAGATGGAACACGAAGCCAAACAGGTAGTTGAGGGCGACGTTCATCGCCAGACTGGCGACGCTGACAAACATGGGGGTCATGGTATTGCGCCTGGCATAGAAGAGCCTCGTCTCGATGTACTGGACTGAGCTGAACAGCAGTACTCCCATGTATCCCTGCAGAACCCGCGCCACGAGAGCCGTGTTGGCCTCGCTGAAAGCTCCCCTCTGGTAGATGATGCGCACAATAGGCGGGGCAAGCAGCAGCAGGCCGGCCACGGCGGGCACGACGAAAAACAGGATGCGCTGGATGGAGCCGCGAGCCAGTCGATAGGCCTTCGCCACGTCACTCGTGGCAAACGCCGAGACGATGTACGGATACGACGACTCCGCAATCTGAACCGCCCAGACACCCAGTGGCAGAAGGTAGATCTTCTGAGCATACCCCAGCGAGGCAATCGACCCTTCAGGGAGGAATGAAGCCATTGTCCGGTCGATGAGAATCAGCAGCATGTCCGTCGCCGAGCCGATGAACAGAGGGCCAGCTTGTTTGAGCAGCGACTTCACCCTGGGGTCCCAGTGACCGTACCGCGGGAGGATGAACCACTTCTCACGCATCCCGAAGTACGCCCAGAGTGCAAGCGCCGAGAGAAGCTGCGCTCCGGTCTTGAGGGCAGGCAGTTCCATCTGGCGTGCGCCGAACAACAGTCCACTGATGACGACCATATTCATGAGCACGTCGCCGAACGACAGCAGGACGAAGTCCTTCTTGACGGCCAGTGCCGTCTTCATGGTCGCAGAGATAACGACAATCAATGACAGAGCCGCCATCCACCGATACGTGTACTCGGCGTAGACTTCGACGTCACCCTTGAACCCGCCACTGAACAATGTCACGAACGTGCGCGGGAAGACGGCGACCGCGGTGAAGAGAACCAGGCCGACAATCGAGAACAGGCCAAACACGGAGCTCAGGAGGCCACGGTAGTCGCGTTCACTCTGCAACCTCGCATGCGTCAGCTCAGGGACAAGTGGAATCGAGATGGGAGACGTGACGAAGCTGACGATGTTCAGGATCACACTCTCGACGAGCTGGGCGACGTCCACGATGTAGGTGGCACCAAAGATCTTCGCCACAAGGACGTCCCGCAGAAACCCCAGCACCTTCGACAGGAATGAGCCCGAGACCTTCCAGAATGCCGCCTGGCGCGGGGTATTCTCGGGTCGCTTCACCGCAACCCTCGAAATCGTTTCGACATCGTTTTCCACGGTCAACACTCCCTTCGGATCAAGCATGAAGCATGCGCCCCGTCTCCATGCGCTGCATCAGTATAGCCGCGTTGTGTCCCACCGCCACCCGTAACAGGGGACAGTCCTACTTGTTGTAACAGGGGACAGTCCTACTTGTTGTAACATCCTCGGGACCGTTCCAAAACTGCCACACACTCGCTGCACCCGTTAGCAAGAGGACTGGATTCCTGCAGGCGCGGCAGAGCGCCACTCAGAAGCACCCCTCGTATTGGACTGACATACTCTGGCGCATGACACCAACATGCAGAACACCCTCGGATACAAGAACATCCTTGGGCTCGTGGGAAGCACCGCACGCCTTGGACAACAGGGCTCGGGAAAGGCGCCCCTCGTATTGAACTAACATACTCGGGGGGAATGACGGAGGGGAGGGCGGCACTGACGACTCGCACAGTTGAGACCACCATATTGTGTGGTATCATAAGGTGTCCGAACAACTATGCCCTTCAGGAGGAATCGATGAAAGCAGCGAAACTGGGGTCGGAGAACGTCATATGGGACCTGAGCGCCCTCTATGCGAGCTTGGACGATCCGCGCATTGCACGCGACATGAAGGCCGTACGACATGACGCTGCGGCCCTCGCTGGGAAGTACCGAGGCAAGGTGGTGGCCGGCAAGGTCACTGCGGCTGAGCTCAGGAAGTTCCTGATCGAAGAAGAACACATCAGCTCCGCCACTGGCCGGATCGGTGAGTACGCGGAGCTCATGCTCACGACAGACAACCTGGACAAGGACGCCAAGAACCTGGTCATGAAGGCACAGGAACTGGGCAGCGACATTGCCAATACGCTCGTGTTCTTCCCCATCGAACTGGGTCAGATGGACGAGGCAGTCTTTGCACACCTTGTCGCCGACAAGGCACTAGACAACTACCGCCACTATCTGCTGTTCCTGCGCAAGCGGAGAGAACACCTCCTCAGCGAGAAAGAGGAGATGCTGCTTAGCAAGAGAGACCTGACGGGCAAACTGGCCGTCCAGCGCATCTACCAGGAGCTCACGAGTTCGTTCAAGTACACGGTCACCGTGAAGGGTGAGCGCAAAGTCATGAACGGCGAGCAGATCCGCTCACTGCGACAAAGCACCGACTCGCGTCTACGCGCACGTGCCATGAAACAGTACTTTGGCAGGTACACCGAGAACAGCCTTGTCATTACCAACGTCTTCGACACCCTCCTCAAGGACCACCAGATCGAGTGCGAGCTGCGCCACGTGGACGAACCGATGGGCATGCGCAACCTGGAGAACGAGCTGGATGGGGAGATTGTCAACACGCTGTCCGACGTCACCAGGGACAACGTCGATATCGTCGAGCGGTACTACACCCTCAAGGCGCTCCTTCTGCGCAGCAAGAAGCTCACGCTGGCGGACATCTACGCGCCCATCAGCGCCAAACCCCA
>JAPLGJ010000132.1 GCA_026390215.1 Caldisericota bacterium | reverse complement strand
CCGACGTCCTCGGCATTGGAAGTTCATCCCAAGGGCCACAAACTGTCCTTCCGTCTGCGGATACTGTCCGGACGTCTTCCAGACCTGCGACGTCGAGCGTTCCTGGCGTCTCCATTCTGGAGACTTCGGTGGGCACAAAAGAGGGAGTCGTCGTCGGCGCAGCCGCGAAAGCCAAGGCGACAAGCTACGACGGTGACGTTACGGTTCTTGTGGGCGTTGCTACCGATGGAACGATTGTCGGCGTCCAGATTGTCGAATGTACCGACAGTCTGGGCAGTTCGATTCTCGCACCAGGATTCGCCCAGCAGTTCGTAGGCAAGAAAGCCGGCTCTCCCCTCGAGGTCGGCGCGAACGTCGACGCAGTCTCAGGAGCAACATTCAGCAGCAAGGGAGCTACAGCGCTCGTGAAAGCGACCGCCGACGCTCTCCTCAAGGCTCTTGCAGGAGGTGGCCTGTGAAACGCTTGTTCAGTATCCTGATCAATGGTCTCATTGTCGAAAACCCGCTGTTTGTCATCATGATCGGCCTCTGCTCTGCGATGGCCGTAACGACCACCGTTGCCAACGGCATCGGTATGGGCGTCGCGCTGACCTTCGTCCTGGTCATGTCCGAACTCATCATTTCGCTGTTCCGGAACCTGATTCCGGACAGCATCCGCATGCCCATCTTCCTGATCGTCATTGCCGCATTCACGACCATCATGGACCTCGAGATGAAGGCGTACTTCCCTGTTCTTTCGAAGTCTATGGGCGTCTTCATCCCGCTCGTCGTGGTGAACTGCATCGTCATGGGACGCGTGGAAGCATATTCGTCCAAGCAGCCCGTTCTCAACTCCGTGTTCGACGGTTTGGGCATGGGCCTCGGATATTCGTGGATACTGATTGCCATTGCGGCCGTCCGCGAGCTCCTGGGCAACGGTACCCTTCTGGGATTCCAGATCATGCCGTCATCCTTTGAACCCATGATCTTCTTCATCTTGCCACCCGGTGGCTTTCTCGTGTTCGCTCTCTGGATGGCAGCAAGCAACGACCTGCGCCGAATACTGCTGGCTGGCAGAAAGCCAGAACCAACCCAGGATAGCTGCTGCACGCTGCCCGAAGACGGTTCGGCCGAAAAGGCATAGGGGGAGAGATGTCTGACCTTGTAAAGATCTTCGTCGCAGCGTTCCTCATCAACAATATCATCCTCATGCGCTTCATCGCACTGTGCTCCTATATCGGCATGACGTCCGACGTAGGACAGTCCGTAGGTATGGGGCTGGCCGTAACCTTCGTCACCGTGATGGCTTCAGCCGTCACGTGGCCCATCTACCACTGGATTCTCAAGCCGAATGGGCTCGAGTTCCTCGAGATCCTGGTGTTCATCGTCGTCATCGCCGCGCTGGTCCAGCTGGTCGAGTTCTATCTCAAGAAGAGCGTGCCCTCACTCTATCATGCCATGGGCATCTATCTGCCCCTGATCACGACCAACTGCGCTATCCTGGCTGTCACGTTCGACCAAATCACGAGCAACTACACCTTCGTGCAGTCGATTGTCTTTGCGGTCGCCGTTTCCCTGGGATATCTGCTCGCGATGCTCCTCTTGGCGGGTGTGCGTCAGCGGCTCAAGAACTCTGCGATTCCCGCCTTCATGATGGAGACGCCTATCCTGTACCTCACGACGAGCATCATAGCGGTGGCCTTCATGGGCTTTGCGGGACTCATCAAGTGAGGTCCCGATGAGAATCATCCTCCAGACAGCACTCGTCTCTGCCGTCCTCGGTCTGCTGATCGGCGTTGCCCTGGGCTTCTTCCGCGAAAAGTTCGCGGTCCCTACTGACCCATTGGTCGACAAGGTCCGTGCCATCCTCCCTGGGGCTAACTGTGGCGCCTGCGGCTTCGCGGGCTGTGACGCCTTCGCGCTGGCGGTCACCCATCAGACGGTCGCTCCTGACCGCTGCACCACCGGTGGCAAGAATGCGGGCGACCAGATCGCCGCACTGCTCGGCCTCACATCCAGTGCTGTCGACCAGATCGCTGTTCTCGTGTGCCAGGGATCCATCGACAAGGCACCTCTCAAAGCCGACTATGCAGGCATTCAGTCCTGCCACGCCGCCAAGATCACGTCGGGAGGCACGAAGCTGTGTCAGTGGTCGTGCATCGGCCTGGGTGACTGTACCGTCGTCTGTCCGTTCGACGCCCTTCATATGGGGGACGACGGCCTGCCTCATGTTGACACGGTCAAGTGCACCGGGTGCGGAAAGTGCGTCGATTCCTGCCCTCAAAACGTCCTGACCAAGGTTTCGCGCGCCAAGAAGGGCGCAATGCCCCTCTGCTCCAATCGGAATCCCGTGAAATCGAAGGTCATCGCAACATGCAAAACCGGTTGCATCAAGTGCGAGATATGTGTCAAGTCTTGTCCAGAAGGAGCTATTCACATGGAACGCGGACTCCCAGTGGTGGACGAGCACTTGTGCACCTCATGTGGCATATGCGTCGCCAAGTGTCCCACAAAGGTCTTCAAGCTTATCGAGAAGGATATCCTCAGGTCCTGATTGTCGAGATCAACTCAGTCGTCATGCATCAAGCCCCTGGCCGCCCGGCCAGGGGCTTGATGTTCTGGACCTTGGTACAGCGTCTCATGGCGCAGGCGTGACGTCGACCTCCTGTGTGTCGCGCACACCGCACAGCCGGCAAGCAGGCGCGGACATCAGGATGCTCTTGCCCAGTCCCTGTCTCGCCAATGCAGTGAAGACGTGCTCTCCGACGAGCACCCGCCCCGTGAAGATACCCGACTCTCGCCATCCCGCAACGATCTCCTGGTCCAGTTCGACGGCTTCCTCGTCCCGTGTGTACCCCTTGACCACGGCCAGACGGACTCCGAGGGTACCGACAGACATGATCTGTCCAGTTCCCTGCACGAGTCCGCTGACGAGCAGGGGAGACAAGGCCTTCTTGACCGCGAGCGGGTCTCGCCCCTTGCACAGGTTTCGCAACGTACGACGCTGGGGGACCTGGGCCAGCAGCAGCCACTGCAGTGGTGTCAGCGAAGGAGGGTCTGCGAATGACAGCCTCAGCGTCAGCTTCTCGTCGATGTCTGGCAAAGCAGGTGTCGTTGCATCCACCTCAATGTGGGCCTGTCGCGCCATACTGGACAGCTGGGTCTCGTCCACGTGCATCGAGGGCCCCGGTACCCGTTCGCCCTCATAGAAGGTGATCTGTGCGGTAGAGCGCGCGGCCAGCACACCGGCAAGGGCTTCCATGCCACGTACGTGACCATGGACCACTTCGACAATTGCCCCCGCGTCGAAATACAGCGAGCTCTCCACAGCATCGTGGATCAGAACGAGGCGTCCCGATTCTCCATCCCTCATGATGAACAACATGGCTTCATCGACGCTCAACCCCGATAGATCACCAGCCAATGGCATACGCGCCTCCGCATTGACGCCCGAATGTACATCACTCTTTTCGATATTGGCATTATACTTGCCGTATCAGTCTGCACAAGCTGACCGAGTGGAACAGGACGCGGGCAGGCACTGCATAGTTGCAAAACGGCGAATGGCTTGTAACATTCTTGCTACGAGGATGGTGCGCATGGTATGAGAAAGCAAGCGAGAAACATTCTGACAGGACTTCTGGCATTCTGCTGCGCCTTCGTGGGACTTGTGCCCACGGCCTGTGTTCGGGCGGATTCGTCCGGATCGGCTGGTGCGTTTGTTGCCTCGGTGTCTATGAGTGTCCGTGATTTCTTTGTTTCGGGCCAGGCACTCAAGATTCTCGAGACTGCGACACAGGCGATCAATGCTTTCGCCGTGCAGCTGTTTCTGCATCTGGCAACGCTGGTCGTGCCGATTCTAAGACGCCTGGTGACAGGCTTCTCGGCGACGCCTGAGCTTGTGGCGATATGGATGTTCTGGAAGACTGTCGTTCTTGCCCTTGTCGTCCTCATCCTCGTTCTGCGTCCCCGGCACAACGTGCGCAAGCGCCTGCCCAAGGTGTCCCCCAGAACGGCAGGACAAGGAGAAAACACCATTGAGTTCGGCCTTGTGGAACAAGGCCCGCAACCGTCGCCGGCGACATCACTGGATCAACTGGCACGGACCCACGAGAAGCCGGAAACACCGCCTGTGCAAGAACCGGCAGTCCAACCCGCAGTCGCCGAGGAATCGTCGCATACACGGCTCGAACCATCGTCCGTTCCTGAGATTACCCTGGAGCCACTTGGCTTCTTCGGCGGCACAGATGCGGCGTCCGCTGCAGTGCCTGCGGTACCCACGGATGTTGCCCCCATTGTTGCGCCAGACATGCCGCTGCCGCTGGAGTTCACGTCGTCCGAGGCGGAAACACCTGCGGCTCAGACCGAACAGCCGGAACCCGGCATGGCTGTTCCGGCAGCCCCGGCCGACATCCCTTCGGAAGCTCTCCTTACTCCTCTGCAGGACACTTCTTCTGCAGAGGAGCTGCCCACAGAAACACTCCTCGAACCGTTCCCCGAACCCGACCTGAGACCTCTGGGTCAGGAAGCTCCAGCCCAGCCCGTTGAGCCTGAAAGCACCGCTCTTGACACCGTTGTTCCTCTCGATCGACCCTTGCCTTCCGAAGAGTCCTCGGCACCCGAGGGGACCCTTCAGGCTGAAGAAATCCCCGTTCCAGAGGAGCCTGTCACCCCACAGGGTGGTTCCATCGAAGAACCAGGTCCGACCGAGGAGATGAGCACTCCAGTCCCTGAGGAAAGTTCAGCTACCGAAGAGACACTCCCAGCAGCGCCAGAAACGTCAGGAGTAGCAGCATTACCCGAGACAGTCCCGGTCGAGACAGTCCCGGCTGAGGCGGTCGCTGTTGAGGCAGTCCCTGTTGAGGCAGTCGCTGTTGAGGCAGTCCCTGTTGAGATCGAACCCGTTAAGCCGGACCGCGAATCTCCAGCGGAACAACAGCCGGAGAGCAGCCAGCCGACGCCGTCCAGCGCGAACCTTCTGTCGCGACTGTTGGCTGACGAGGAGTCTTTCCAGCAGACGATGGCTGTGGCTGGCGCCACAGCAGGCCCCGCTGTCCCGGTACCCCCGTTTGCACCGCTTCCAGACAGCAGGAGGCCCGCACCGCCCTCCATCTTCGTGGGCGATGTCGAACTCGACGCGCTGTTGCAGGACGGTGTAGTCGCCGATGCCGACGCGCTGGCACAGCTATTCCGCGGCGGGTATCGCAACCGTATCTCCAAACTTGCCGTCTCGGCCAAAGACCTGCAGAACGTGCCGGAGGAGATGCGCCAGGTGATCAAGCTTACTGTGGTCGCCCTGTCTCCCATCGAGCTGTCGATTGCGCGGGATCTGGCAATGCGCCTCGAGGCGCCGGGATTTGTCGGCGAAGCTCTGCTGGTGACCAAGAAGATGGGGTATCAAAACTATCTCACGACGTACAAGAACATCTCGAAGAACTACAAGGACGTCAGTATCGTCGAGACGGTGAGTCTCAAAGCTCCAGACATATCGGCCGAGCACAGCGAGGACCTTATTTCCTTCAGCTAGGGCCGAAGGATCCGACACAGTGTATCAAGAAGGGAGCGCACACGTGCGCTCCCTTCTTGATACTAGATCACTTGGAGCCTACTTCCTCGATGCCGATACCTCGGCATACTCCTTGAGACACCACCCGCATGCGACGCACGCTGAGCGTATCACGAGCGGTATGCCGTCCTGTCCTTCCTCGATCGCGCCCGTCGGGCAGACAAGCGGGTCGAAGTTGTCTGGACGTCTGGAAAACCGGAAGACAGGTGGAGAGCCGAATGCACTGCGGACCGGCGGTCTCTGCAGGAACCCGTCGGGCACGCGTGCCCTCAGTTCATCCAGCGAGATATTGGAGGCAACGTCTGCCGTCCTTCCGCGACCGCTCCTCCCGATGCGTGCCGATGCCGAAGACCCGAACGGCGACCAGGACACCCTGCCACCACTTGCGATGAGCGCATAGCCGTCCAATTCCTCAGGGTCGATCCCGGCCAGGATCACGCCCGTCTCGGCGGTTCTCCCATACGTCTCTTCGCACGCCCGTTCGCCGTCGAAGATACCGAACAGGAAGACTCCCCCGATCGCGGACCAGACATCCAGAAGAGCCTCTCCCATCAGTCCATATGACGCATAGCTCAGGACCTCCGTCCGCGTCTTTGTGGGAACACAGTCGAGGACAGTCGCGAAGATACCATGAACGCCGGAGAACCTGTTGAGCTCGAGGCCGCGTACGACAACGAACAGGTCAGCTTCGGCAAGGCACCGTGACACGAATGCCTGCTTGATGTACCGACGCTCGGGGGTCTCCATCTTGTGCAGCTGGCGTGCGTAGGACCTCGTGGGCACCGTCAGTGACTCGTACTCCCCGGAGATCATCTCGATCAGGTCGCCACGTTCGCCCAGCACGCGTGTCAAGGCACTCCGATATGCCTCATCATAGCCCGCCAGGGACGTTGCCGCAAGGTCGACCCGGGCGGCTCCGGACAGTGTCCGCACCGTCCGCTCCACCAGGTCCACCCGCACAGGGATATCACCAAGCAGCACAAGAACTCTCTTGCCATCGAGCCCCTGAGGCTCCATCCAGCGAAACACATTGTCGAGCGCCTGAGTCCGGGCAAGGTCCCCCTTCCCCAATGCTTCTATCATGACTGTCTGACTCATGGTGCCTCCTCGTTCATGACAGTATACATGGTTTCGCACTGGCACCCGCGCTTTGACAAAGAGTTGCACGCAGGGTACAATGAGCAGCACAACTACTATGAACAAGCTGCTCATCAAGAACGGGACATTGCTGACCATGGGTGGCGACCGTCAGCCCCTCAAGGCTGACCTGCTCGTCGCTGACGGACGTATCAAGCGCATCGACACTGCCATCGGCCGCGGCGAACGCCCTGACGTCACGATCGACG
This sequence comes from Caldisericota bacterium, assembly GCA_026390215.1. Classification (GTDB taxonomy): domain Bacteria; phylum Caldisericota; class Caldisericia; order Cryosericales; family Cryosericaceae; genus Cryosericum. The sequence goes on along the minus strand of JAPLGJ010000132.1, from coordinate 59 downwards.
CTTCAGGCATGATTGTCCTGCCTGGCCTGATCTTTGGCCATGCTCGTCTCGGTTTGAGC
>JAPLGJ010000087.1 GCA_026390215.1 Caldisericota bacterium | reverse complement strand
CCACGAGAAGGACCTCCGCCAGTTCTTCGGCTTCATCAGTACGAGCCAGCCCGAGTGGGCGGTGCGCCAGCTTGCGTACGCGGCATCACCCAACGAATCCACCGCGCAGATGTGGCTGGCCAACTTCCAGAGCCTGAGTGCGCTGACCGTCGTGAGTGTGGAGCAGACCAGCCTCGAGCAGTGGACGGCGGAGCGCGAGTTCTACAAGGTGACGCTGGACGTGAAGACGTCGGACCCGCCGGAGAAGTATGGATGGGACGACGGCCGCAACGTCCGCTGGGTGGAACTCGTCCCCCAGGGCGGCGGCGCCTGGAAGGTCGCTGCACTGGCGACCAATCCGTAGGCGCGCTGCAGGTATCTGGACAAGGGGCGCCCCGGATGGTTCTCTCCTTTCGCGGCGCAGTGTCAAGGAATAGCAATTGACGCACGTATTCCGTGCGACCAGCTCTATGACTGCACTGTGCCATTTTGTGACCATTGTGTGAGTACGGATTGTTGGGTCACGGCGTAGTACACTCAGGAGAGGCTGCCGTAACGGAAGCTTCCCCGAGACCACACACAAGGAGAACGTATATGAAGAGAATACTAGTAACAGTACTCGCAGTTGCAGTTCTGGTCGGTTCCGGTGCTGGTGTTGCATCTGCATACGGAGGTGCTCGGCGCACGACTCCAGCCACCACCTGCACGACGATCGCCAACCTGCCCGTCGAGGCGTTGTCTCAGGCCGAGAAGAACGCTCTGGTGGAGACGTTGCAGGAGGAGTATCTGGCCCGTGATATCTACACTGCAGTTATCGCAAAGCTTGGCAGCATTCGTCCCTTCACCAGTATCGTGAAGTCCGAAGAACAGCACGTTGCGGCACTAACTGCCCTGTTCACAAAGTATCAGCTCACAGTCCCTGCCGACACACAGGCTGCACGCACCAGCACCCTGATGGCAGGTGTCGCCACAGTGGAAGACGCCCTCAAGCTCGGCGTCACGGTGGAGAAAGAGGACATTGCCCTGTATGACGGACTGATCAAGACCGTGGACAACCAGGACATCCTGCAGGTCTTCGGCAACCTCAAGGCAGCATCTGCCAACAAGCACCTTCCTGCTTTCGAGAATGTTCTTGCTGGCGGCACCGGGATCGGACAGGGAACTGGCCGCGGCGGTCGCGGAGTCGGGCAAGGATCACGCGGCAACGGCGCTGGTCAGGGTATGCGCGGGATCGGCACTGGCAGTTGTATTGCAGGCTGACCCCTTCCATCTTAGTTAGTCGCACCCCCGGGAACACCCCGGGGGTTTTCGTTTCGCCCCTTCCTTGGGGTCAAGCGTTACCATTTCCAAGTGGTAACATTCTCCTATCCGGCGTTGCTCAATACTAGAATGCTCTGCCAGATCGAGACGCAGGTCTACGTCCCGAGCATGTCAACTCTCTCGTGGGAGGCCGAGCAAAGTTACCACTCTATCAATGTTAACGCTTGACCCCAGAGGAGAATCTACTGATGACCACGTGGCTGACGCGGAGTTCCTTGGCGATGGCTCGCTGGCTATGTCCTGCGTCCAAGGCTTGCCGGATGCGCGAGCGCAGTATCTCGTCGCCGCCACGAGTCCACACGCATCCGGTCAGGATATCTGCAAGCGGCGGCGCAGTTTGGTCGGGCATTAAGGGCACTTCAACAGGGGGCTGATGTGTCTGGATCCCCGAAGTACGTTGCGGGCGCAGAAAACCGCACGGTCTTCCTATGCCCTCACGAATCCAGTCGATGTACCCGTCAAAGGAACCAGTCTGAGTGACTCTCTCGCGGACCCACGCTTCATCCAGACACGAGAGTGCTCCGGCCAGTCCAGCCGACGCGCAGTAGCTGCTCCACTTCCAGTCAGCAGGATCGTTCACAAGTCCTGCGCGAACCGGATTGAGGACGACGTAGCGGCAGGCCTCCAGGAGATGTCCTTCTGTCTGGACAACCTGCGACCTGTAGCGTCCCTGGAACACGTGCCCAACACGCTCGTAGACACGGTTGAACCTCTGTGTGTACACACCATTCAGGCGAGCCATGCCTGTCGCCAGGTTCGGCGCAGTCGTCTCAAGCATCAAGTGGTAGTGGTTGTCCATCAGGCAGTATGCCAGGACTCGCCAGTGGCAGGATAGGGCGGTGCTGTTCAAGAGCTGAAGGAAACTGATACGGTCGGCGTCGGATGTGAATACCGCTTCCTTGCGGTCGCCGCGGTCGGTAACATGGTAGTATGCTCCGGGGTACTGCAGACGAATCGGTCGCGCCATGACTACTCTCCTCAAACAGAATGGTACCATTCCACAAATGTTAACGCTTGACCCCAAGAAGGCAAGGGCACGCGACGGTTCGATGGTTGACACGTCATGAAATGAATATATATTCATATCATACCAGGAGATGACATGCCCAGACGACAGGTTGCTCGAAGGTGTGGTACATATGACGGAATGCAGACCTTCTGTCCGGAGGGCGCAGGGACGTTGCACGTTCTCGGGGCTGATGAGATGGAGGCATTGCGTCTCAGTGACCTGGTGGGTCTGGATCAGACGGAAGCGGCACACCTTATGGGCATCTCCCAGAGTACGTTCCAACGTATCCTTGCGGGCGCTCGACGCAAAGTTGCAGCAGCGCTCGTGCGCGGCTATCCGCTGACGGTTGCAAGAGCGTGGGACGAGGGCATGAACGCCATACCAGTCCACAGACAGCAGGAAGAGACAACAGGAGGTACCAGAATGGTTACGCGAATCGCACTACCGACCGACGATGGCACGACACTCTGTCAGCACTTTGGCCGCGCCCACTACTACAAGGTCGTCGAAATTACTGATGGCGAGGTGACTGCGACCGAGCTGAGGGACAAGTTCGCGCACGTGTGTGGCGACGCTTCTCTGGACAGCGGACTCCCGCATGAAGAGGTGCACAAGCGCCTCGCCGACGCAGCGCACGGCTGTGACACCGTCATCGCTGGTGGTATGGGCAGGGGCGCGATGGACGTGCTGCTCGCGTCAGGGCTCAAGGTCATGCAGACCGATATGAGCAGTCTGGACGAGATTGTCGAGGCCTACCGGACGGGAAGTCTTGCGAATGTGACCGGACAGGCCCACGGCTGCCATCACGAAGGAGAGGCCCATGGAAACGGCTGACAATGAGAGCCTGACATCACAGGTTAACCACGTCCGGCACGTTCTTGCAGTTGCCAGTGGCAAGGGCGGTGTGGGAAAGTCCCTGGTGTCCGCCATGGCGGCAGTCGAGCTGGCACGTCGCGAACTGAGGGTGGGTATCCTGGATGCGGACATCACGGGGCCGTCCATCCCGCGTCTCTTCGGCATGACCGCACGACCCGAGTCTTCCATGGTCGGCATCCTCCCGCCCGAGACGACGACAGGCATCAAGATCATTTCCATGAATCTGTTCCTGGACGATTCCGGCCAGCCGGTCATCTGGCGTGGCCCCTTGCTTACGTCTGCTATCAAGCAGTTTTGGACGGACGTGGCGTGGGGAGACCTGGACGTCCTCATCATAGACCTGCCACCAGGGACCGCTGATGTCCCCCTGACGGCGTTCCAGTCCCTGCCGGTTGACGGCATCCTCATGGTCACGACGCCACAAGAGCTGGCCGGCATGATCGTCGAGAAGGCTGCGGGCTTGGCGAAGCAGATGCGCAAGCCGATTCTTGGCATCGTCGAGAACATGGCGATGGTCACGTGCCCGCACTGTGGAGAGGGATTTGAGCTGTTCGGGCCCAGCCACGCGCAGGAGTTGGCCGATCGTATCGGCGCCCCTGTCCTTGCACGGCTTCCTATCGACCCTGACGTTGCGCGACAGGCCGACACCGGTCACGTCGAAGACGTCCAGATGCCGTCCTTCGCCCCAGTCACTGAGGCGCTGGTGAAATATGTCGCGACGACAGCGACGGCCTTTACCACACCGAACTCAGTTCCCGCGCCCTAGGCGTCGTGTTCCTGCAACGACAGGGACCGAAATCAGCCGGATGCTATCAGATCAATCGACAGTGAAGCCCTGTCCCAGTTCTCAAGGCAGATCCCCAGGTTCATCGCCTGGGGATTTCCTTGTGTCTGCAGGCGCATCGTCGTGCCGATCAGTGCCATGCTGTGGCAGGCCAGACAAAATGCTGCTAGACTCACTTGCATGAATCTACTCTGTGATGGGGAGGTTTGATGAGCGACGAAATCGTGCGTATTGGGATGATCATGTGCGACAGATATCACACCTGCGCGGCTGGCAAGTGCCTGCGCGCCTTGAAGAACCGCGAGGGCGCCTTCAGCATCTACACCGGGAAGGAAGTGGAACTCGTCGGCTGTACCACGTGCGGTGGGTGTCCCGGGGGCAACATCGAATACGCTCCCGCCGAGATGAAGAAGAACGGCGTGACGGTCATCCATCTGGCCACTGGCATGCTGGTCGGCTACCCACCGTGCACGCGGATCGACGAGTTTCGACGGTTCATCCAGGAGCAATATGGCATCCCTGTCGTCGTCGGAACTCACCCCATCCCTGAGAAGTACTTCAAGATTCACGACGCGCTGGGTTCCTGGAAGACCCCAATATGGCAGGAGCTCATCCAGCCCACACTTGCTACCGAGGAGATCCGGCTGGCATACGACTAGGCGTTTGCGGTGCCGTCCGGCAGGATGATGGAGAACATGCTCCCCATACCGATCTTGCTGGTGACGGCGACATGGCCGTGCATGGCTTCCACTGCCTTGCGGACGATCGCCAGGCCGAGGCCGCTCCCTCCCGACTCGCGGCTGCGGCTGGGGTCGATGCGGGTGAAGCGGTCCCAAATGTGGGGCAGTGCCTCGGGCGGCATGCCGGGCCCCTGGTCGGTGACGGCGATGGTCACCGTACGTCCGGTTTGCTGAACAGTAATGGCGACTGCTGTTCCTTCGGGTGCATAACGGACGGCGTTCTCGACCAGGTTGTCCAGCGCGACAGTCAGCAGGTCGCGATTGGCGGCAATGGTCAGGGCCTCGGACGGCGCCTGCAAGGTCAGTCCCTTTGTGGACAGCTGATCAGCAAACGCTGTGTGCAGGTCCCCCCAGATG
>JAPLGJ010000036.1 GCA_026390215.1 Caldisericota bacterium | reverse complement strand
CAGCTTTGGCAAGAGCAAGGCCAAGCTGTTCATGGACAACCGCCCGCGCGTGACCTTCAAGGACGTCGCGGGTCTGGATGAGGCCAAGGAAGAGACAGGTGAGCTGATCGACTACCTCAAGAACCCCAAGAAGTTCACGGCGATGGGTGCCAAGATTCCCAAGGGCGCGTTGCTGGTCGGACCTCCCGGCTGCGGGAAGACACTGCTTGCGCGAGCGATCTCTGGCGAAGCCAAGGTGCCGTTCTTCAACGTGTCGGGTTCGGAGTTCGTCGAGATGTTTGTCGGCGTGGGCGCAAGCCGCGTCCGGGACTTGTTCACGCAGGCGAAGCAATATGCTCCATGCATTGTGTTCATCGATGAAATCGACGCAGTAGGGCGCCATCGCGGCGCAGGCATCGGCGGCGGCAACGACGAACGTGAACAGACGCTCAACCAGCTGCTCGTCGAGATGGACGGCTTTGATGCGAACAAAGGCATCATTATCCTTGCCGCAACGAACAGGCCTGACGTTCTAGACCCAGCTCTACTACGTCCGGGCCGTTTCGATCGGCGCGTTGTCGTCGACCTTCCGGATGCCAAGGGACGGGAGGAGATCCTCAAAGTCCACGCTGCCGACAAGCCGTTCGCGGCTGGTGTCCTGTTTGGCACGATTGCCAAGGAGACCGCCGGCTTCACAGGAGCTGACCTGGAGAACCTGCTGAATGAGAGCGCACTGCTTTCTGTCCGCCGGGGCAAGACGGATATCACGATGGAAGAGGTCGAGGAAGCCATCGACAAAGTCATTGCCGGACCGCAGAAGAAGTCCAGAGTCATCAGCGGCGACGAGCGTCGGCGCATTGCCTTCCACGAGGCCGGGCATGCCGTCGTTGGCAAGGCTCTGGCCGCGCGTGAAGAAGTCCACCGTATCAGCATCGTGTCACGTGGCATGGCCCTCGGGTATACATTGCAGCTTCCCACAGAAGACCGGTACATGCGCACGGGGGAGGATCTCCTCAGGGAAGTTGCCGGACTGCTTGGCGGAAGCGCTTCCGAGAAACTGTTCCTGGGAAGCATCTCGACCGGACCCTCGAACGATCTCGAACGAGCCACGGACGTCGTCCACCGTATGATCCGTGCGTATGGTATGAGTGAGAAACTCGGTCCCCTGACGTACGGCAAGAGCAGCGACCTGGTGTTCCTCGGAAAGGAACTCAGTGAGGAGCGCAATTACAGTGAGGAGACCGCCCAGATCATCGACGCCGAGGCCAGGCGTCTGGTCGACGAGCAGTACCGCCGCGCGACCGAAGTCCTGGAGATGAACCGCGCTGTGCTTGGGAATCTGGTGACTGTCCTGCTGGATAAGGAGACGTTGCAGGGGGCAGAACTCGAGGAGGCTCTCAGGGGCGTCATCGACCTGACGGCCAGCACTGTCCGCATTCAGGCGCCCGCTTCGCAGTCCGATCTGCCGGTGAGCACGCAGCCTGCTTCATAGTCCGGACACAGCAGTATCAAGCAGAGGCCCCAGCCGTCAGGCTGGGGCCTCTGCTTGTCCTGAAAGCCTGGAACGTCGTCAGACGCGGTTGGCAGTGCCAAACAATTCGATCTTGCCGCGCACGCCATCCCGGACGGCCTGCAGCTGTGGCTTTGCAAGGTCCCGGAACCCAATCGCGTCCGGGTTCTGCTCGAACATCGCCTTGACGGCGAGGGCGGCCTTCTTCTGCAGGAAGGTAGCAATATTGATCTTGGTGATGCCCAGTTGGATGACCTGCCTCACGTCCTCATCCACTGCGCCAGAGGCGCCGTGCATGACAAGCGGAACGGTCGGCATGGCTTCGTGCAGCTTTCGGCAGAGTTCGATGTCGAGGTGGGCTGCCTGGATGGCCATGGCGTGGACCGTTCCAATGGAAACGGCTAGAGCGTCGACGTGTGTATCACCAACAAAGCGTACTGCCTCGTCAACCGCGGTGTAGTGCATGTCATCTGCCTCGGCAGCTTCGCCGTCCTCGGACTTGCCGACCTTGCCGATCTCCGCCTCGACGGCCACGCCTACCTGGTGGGCGGCTTCGACGACCTGACGCGTGATGGCGACGTTTTCGGCGTATGACAGCGAGGAACCGTCGAAC
>JAPLGJ010000186.1 GCA_026390215.1 Caldisericota bacterium | reverse complement strand
GTGAGCAAGCACGAACTACTGCTGCAGAACCGCAAGGTTCGTGCGCAGGGCGGCAAGCCTGCGTCGTTCGACCTCGTGCTTCAGGGCATCACGAAGTCCTCTCTCGAAACGGATAGTTTCCTGTCCGCCGCATCATTCCAGGAGACGCCACGGGTTCTTGCGGATGCAGCGATCAAGGGCAAGATCGACCGGCTCACCGGTCTCAAGGAAGCAGTCATCGTGGGCAAGTCGATTCCTGCTGGCACATCGTCTCCAGAGCTGATGTTTGAGAAGCGCAAGACTGAGGCGGAACGTGCGCGGGAGGGTCGCGGGAATCAGATGTAGGGCAAGCACGGCCGGGGAGAGTCGAACGAGTGGCGTCCGGGCTGCGCGGGTGTGATGCCTGGAGGGGGAGAGCGCTTGACACCTGCCCCCTAATGCGTATCATTTAGAGATGTGTATTTACGTCCTTAGGAGGAAACTGTATGGCGACATTTAACCAGCTGGTGCGGTCCCCCCGCGTTCAGCCGAAGTTCAAGACAAAGACTCCGGCTCTCAAGGGTTGCCCACAGAAGAGGGGTGTCTGCACCCAGGTCAAGACCGCGACGCCGAAGAAGCCTAACTCCGCATTGCGCAAGATTGCCAGAGTTCGTCTGACAAACGGCATGGAGGTCACGGCTTACATCGGCGGCATTGGTCATAACCTCCAGGAGCACTCGATGGTGCTGATTCGTGGCGGCAGGGTCAAGGACTTGCCTGGCGTGCGCTATCACATCATTCGTGGAACACTGGATACCGCAGGCGTGGCCAATCGTATGAAGGCACGTTCGAAGTACGGAGCCAAGCGAGCCAAGAAGGTCGCCGCAGCAAAGAAAGGTGGCAAGTAATGCCTAGGAAGAAGCGGCAGTTCCGCAAACCAGCTCAGGCTGATCCCATCTACAACAGCGAGCTGTTGAACCACTTCATCAACAAGATCCTCAAGAAGGGCAAGAAGATCAAGGCGCAGGGTATCGTGTATGGAGCCATCACGCTCATTGATGGGAAAGGCGCGAAGCCTGGCATTGAAGTCTTCCAGCAGGCCGTTGAGAAATGCCGGCCCCTGGTTGAGGTGAAGCCTCGCAGAGTCGGTGGAGCCACACTTCAGGTACCTGTCGAGGTTGACTCCCGCCGGGGTATCAACCTGAGCATGGAATGGATCGTCGATGCCGCGAAGAAACGCGCTGGCAAGTCGATGATCGAGAAGATAGCATATGAGATGATTGACGCGGTATCTGAAACTGGCTCCGCCTTCAAGAAGAAGTCGGATGTCCACAGGATGGCAGAGGCAAACAAGTCATACTCTCACTATCGCTGGTAGAGTCGGAACGCTGTCGAAGGGTAGTGGCACTGCATGCTTAATCAGAACGATCTGACCAACATACGAAACATCGGCATCATTGCTCACATCGATGCCGGGAAAACGACGACCTCAGAACGAATTCTCTACTACACCGGGTCGACGTACAAGCTTGGCAATGTCGATGATGGCAATACGACCACTGACTTCCTTCCCCAGGAGCGTGAGCGGGGCATTACGATTCAGTCTGCTGTTGTCACGGCTTCATGGAAGGGATTCAAGATCAACATCATTGATACGCCCGGCCACGTGGACTTCACGGCAGAAGTGGAACGCGCTCTCAGAGTGCTTGACGGGGGTGTCATTATCCTGTCTAGCGTCGAAGGTGTACAGGCTCAGTCGGAAACCGTGTGGCGTCAGGCGGACAAGTACCATGTTCCGCGCATCGTCTACATCAACAAGTACGACCGTGTTGGGGCGGATTTTGGGAAAACAGTTGCGGCAATTCGCGAGAAACTTGGTGCGCGTCCTGCCTTGGTACAGCTGCCGGTCGGAAAGGAAGACAAGTTTGTAGGAATCCTCGACGTGATGGAAGCCAGAAAGTACCTGCTTACTGATCCCACCGGCGAAACCTATGAAACCGTCGAACTGGACGAAGGCGATGCTGCTCAGGTTGCTGAGGCTCGCGAGCACCTCGTCGAGGCAGTAGCCGAAGTGGACGACGAAGCTTTGGAGGAGTATGTCGCTACCGGCACGATGGAGTGGGGTCATGTCAAGCCTGCTCTTCGTCGCGCAACAATTGCGAATCTCATCGTCCCAGTATTCGTCGGGTCGTCCTTTCGCAACAAGGGTATTCAGCTCTTGCTGGATGGTATTGTGGACTATCTCCCCTCCCCCCTGGATGTGAAGCCGGCTGTCGGCAAGATTCCAGGGACTGACGAGAAGGTAGACGTCATGAGCGACGTGAGCGGTCCTCTGGTGGCGCTGGTCTTCAAGATCGTGTCCGATCCATACGTCGGTATTCTGTCCTATATACGTGTCTACTCAGGGGTCATGAGGAGCAGCTCATACGTCGTGAATGCGAACAAAGGTGACAAGCAGCGGGTCAGCAGGCTTCTTCGGATGCATGCCAACAAGCGTGAGGATGTTGAGGAACTTGGAGCCGGAGATCTCGGGGCTATCGTGGGTTCGAGAGATGTCATCACCGGCACGACCCTGTGCGACGAAGAGAAACTCATTCAGTTGGAGACCATGCATTTCCCCGAGCCGGTGGTTTCGGTTGCGGTCGAGCCAAAGACCAAGGCTGATCAGCAGAAACTTGCCGCGTCACTGGCCAAGTTCGCGATCGAGGATCCTACGTTCCGCATCAAGACAGACGAGGAGACTTCCGAGACAATTATCTCAGGAATGGGTGAACTCCACCTGGAGATCATCAT
>JAPLGJ010000236.1 GCA_026390215.1 Caldisericota bacterium | reverse complement strand
ACCGGGGCGCGTGCGCAGGTCGGTGAACCACACTTCCGACGCGCTCATGCCCTCTCCATAGCGATTTGCGGCCATCGCAGCCCTGCAATCCAATCGGTGGAATGACCCTTCATGTGTTCCTCCTGACGTACAGTACCTCTTTGTTACTGTAGCGCGACAGCGCCCACACGCAACCTCCGCATTGTATTGTCACATCGAACGGGATATCATGATTTACGTTTACGCGTTGTCATGGCCACACCGACAACGACGGACAAAGGGAGTCGCTCATGGGGAATACACTCGCTATCCAGGTACAGGACCTGCACCGCAGCTTTGGAGAGAACCGAGCAGTCGACGGCGTTTCCTTTGACGTTCTTCAGGGCGAGATCTTCAGCCTTCTTGGCCCCAACGGGGCCGGGAAGACCACCCTGATCAGCATGCTCTCCTGTCTGCTCAAACCTGATTCCGGGGACGCGCTGGTGATGGGACACAGCATCTCGGCTGATCCCCAGCTGGTGAAGACGTCGATCGGTGTTGTCCCACAGGAAGTCGCGCTGTACAGCGACCTGTCGGCCCGTGAGAACCTGCTGTTCTGGGGGAAGATGCAGGGGCTGCGCGGTGCCTCTCTGGCCCACCGTGTCGACGAGATCCTCGAAGTCATTGGGCTTACCGACCGTCAGAGGGAACGGATCAGTTCGTACTCGGGCGGCATGAAGCGCCGCGTGAACATCGCCGTCGCACTCCTCCACAAACCCGCACTGGTCATCATGGATGAGCCCACAGTCGGCATCGACCCGCAAAGCCGTCGGTCTATCCTGGACAACGTCAAACAGCTTCGCGACCAGGGGATGACCGTCCTGTACACCACACACTACATGGAGGAAGCGCAGGAGCTGTCCGACCACGTGGGCATCATGGACCATGGCAAGCTTGTCGCCGTGGGCACACAGCGTGAACTGGTCAAGAGCGTGGGTGAACTCAACCGCATCCAGTTGCGGCTGAGTGAACCGGCTGAAGGCTTCCTGGAGACGTGGAAGACAATAGAGGGCATCAACGACGTGACGTCGGATGATGGCGTCGTGACCGTGCTTGCGGCCGACAGCAACCGCGTGCTTCCCCGCCTCTTCGAGAGCGCCGCCGGAGCTGGTGTGCGGATCGTGTCTGTCGACATCCAGGAGCCGAACCTCGAGGCAGTCTTCCTTCGTCTCACCGGCCGCGCACTTCGCGACTGACCACTCATGCAAGCATTCGATATCGCCCTCAAGGACATACGTCACTCGTTCACCAGCCTGTTCGGGCTCATGTTCATGTTTGCCGTCCCACTGCTCATCGTTGGCTTATTCACCGTGGCCTTCGGCGGGACCGCCACGTCGAAACAGCAGACGTTCAGCATCCCTGTCACGAAGGTCATCCTCGCCAATCTCGACATGGGGATTCAGGCAGTCGACCTTGACCCTTCTGATGCTGACCCGTCCACGACGGCAGGAGACATCCTGACACATCTACTCTCATCGGACGAGTTGAAG
>JAPLGJ010000005.1 GCA_026390215.1 Caldisericota bacterium | reverse complement strand
CGCCACAACCTGACGCAACTCAGGTAAGCCTGCCGAGACGGCAGTCACGTATTCCATCTCCTCACCCAACTGTGCAGCTACCAGCCGCGCGAACGTCGTCTTCCCACACCCCGGAGGGCCCCAGATGATCGCACTGAACGGTACACGATCACTGACGAACTTCCGAAGCGGCGTACCGGGCCCTGCAACCGCAACTTGACCCACGAACTCATCCAGGCTCGACGGTTCAAACCCCTGGAACATGCGCTGCGTATCTTCCATAGGTGAGGTTATAGCACTGCAAAGCGGTCAACGCAACGCGCAGGTTCGAGTCTGTGTCACATGCTCCCTCTCCAATCGCGCATTGCATCATGAGGAATCGAAGCGGCCTGGGTTGGCAGCTCAAGCGATTGGCCCTATAATCTCTATGTTGCAGGCCTGCAAACCAACAAAGGAGAAACCGATGCACCCTATAGCATTTGTTCTTGGAAACCTCACTGTTCGCTGGTATGGTGTCATGATCGCCGTCTCGATCGCCATAAGCATCACCGTTGCATACATCGAGTCACGACGCCAGGGCATCAACACCGACGATGTGCTGGATCTGGCCATCGTTGCGGTTATCGGGGGCATTCTGGGAGCTCGCGTCGGATGGATTCTGACATCTCCCGACGTCATGTGGTATCTCGCCCATCCCCTCCGCATTCTCGCGATCTGGGAAGGGGGCCTCTCGTATTTTGGAGGCATCCTTGGCGGCGTCATCGCTGCACACTTCATGGTTCGGCGTCGGCGGATGGGATTCTGGCGGATGGCCGATATCGTCGCTCCCCTGCTTGCCCTGTCCTTCGGAATCGGCAAGATCGGCTGTTGGCTCAATGGCTGCTGCAACGGAACAGCCACGACATCATGGCTTGGAGTCATCTTCACCAACCCCTTGTCCGAGTGCGATCTGCTCGGTCAGAGTATCTGGCCAGCTCAGCTCTTCAACTCCGCCTCCGGCTTCCTCGCGTTTGCCGTTCTGTTCTGGGTCGTCCGCCGGCGCAAACGCTATGATGGCCAGGTCTTCATCTGGTACCTGTACCTCTACGGCGCCACCGGCTTCGTCGTAGAGTTCTTCCGCTCTATTCCCGTCCACGTGCTCCGCTTGACTCCGAACCAGTGGACAGACGTCACAATCATCCTTCTCGGCATCATTGCCTCACTGATCCTCAGGCACCGGCCGCCATTCCATCCCGTGCCTCCTCAACAGCCGGCAGCACTCGATGCGACGGCACCGGATGGCACAGAGTCTGACGGTTGAGACGACTCTCACAATGCATTGCTTTTCAACGCTAACAAAGTGGGTACACTATGAGCATGACTAAAACACAATCGCAACACACGCAACACACCACCCTACACCACGACATCATCCGCATTACTCCCCTTGGAGGTCTCGGGGAGATTGGCAAGAACATGACCGTCTATGAGGTCAACGACGATGCAGTAATTGTCGATGCGGGGTTCAAGTTCCCCGAATACGATATGCAGGGCATCGACTACGTCATTCCAAACATGGACTACCTCGACCAGATCAAGGACAAGATCCGCGGAATCCTTATTACGCATTCGCACATGGACCACATCGGAGCACTCGGCTACACGCTGGAACACGTCCGTGCACCCATCTATGCCAGCAAGTTCGCCCTCGGCATCATCGAGGACGTCATCCCCGGACGGATGAAGCCCTACGAAACCCGAGCAGTCCAAGCGGGCGACCGCATCAAGATCGGAAACATGGACGTCGAGTTCGTTCGCGTTACCCATTCGGTCCCCGAGAGCATGGCCATTGCCATCCGCACAAGCGAGGGGATCATTCTTCACACTGGAGACTACAAGGTCGACCAGACTCCCGTCGACGACAAGCCCATCGACCTTCAGAAGTTCAGCGCCCTGGGGCGTGAGGGGATTCTCCTGCTTCTGTCCGACTCCACAAATGCCGAGGAATCAGGCTTCGCGGGTTCAGAACGTGACCTGCGGTCGACGTTCGACAGCATCGTGCACGAATCCAAGGGGCGTATCATCTTCAGCACGTTCTCCAGCAACATCCACCGGATTCAGCAGATCATGGACGCAGTTGCCCCTCAGGGCCGCAAGGTCTTTGTGGACGGTCGGAGCATTATCAGCTCCGTCAAGGTGGCTCGCAAGGTCAAGATCATGGATATGCCTGAGAACATGTTCGTTCAGCAGGATCAGATGGGGAGCGTCCCTAAGGACAAGATGCTCATCGTCACGACTGGAACTCAGGGCGAGCCCATGAGCGGCCTGTCGCGTCTTGCTCGCGGCGAACACGATTTTGTGAAGATCACGAAAGGCGACACCGTCGTGCTGTCTGCAGATCCGATCCCGGGCAACGAGGAAATGGTAGCTCGCACGGTCGACAACCTGTTCCGCCGAGGGGCCAACGTATTCTACCGCCGCGAGGACAAGGTCCACGTGTCGGGTCATGGCGCTCAGGGAGACCTCAAGCTCATGCTCTCGCTGACGCGTCCCAAGTTCTTTGTGCCGATTCACGGGGAGTATCGTCATCTTCTGTGGAACAAACGACTTGCCGAGAGCGTCGGTATCCCGGGCACGCACGTCTTCATCCTCGAAAACGGCCAGTGCTTCACTGTAGACAGTGAACACCTGACTGCACTCAAGCGCATACCCGCCGAAGGACTCCTGATCGACGGTCTCGCCCTGGGTCTGCCCGACAGCCCGATTCTCACGGACCGTGCCCGCCTGGCCAAAGATGGCATTCTGGTCTTGGTCGTCAGCATTGACACGATGACAGGAAAGATCCTTGCTGGTCCGGAAATCGTGACGAAGGGTGTCGTGACTGACGACGACGCAATCCTGACGGACCTGACTCGCGAGATGAAGGCCTTCATGGTGACCCATCGCAACAAGGATGTACGCGCGACGCCTGATTTGCAGCTTGACTTACGCAAATTCTCGGCTAAATATATATACGACAAGACGCGCCGGCGGCCCATCGTCATCCCGGTCATTCTGGAGCGTTAGTCTCAAGCCTTCAGGCGGGGGTGGCGAAATGGCAGACGCGCTAGGTTCAGGTCCTAGTGATCGCAAGGTCGTGAGGGTTCAACTCCCTCTCCCCGCACCACTCGGCGAGAAGACATCCTGTCTCTTGTGATGTTGAAACACTGCTTGGACACTATGGGCCCCGAAAGGGGCCCTTCTGATTTGCCGCTCGTTCTGGCTTCGTTGCTATCAGGGCAGTGCTGCCTATAATGGGAGTCACTATGAAAAATGACCGTCGCTCGCGCTTCTTCTGCATTATGGTCTTCGCCTTGGCTCTTGCCGTCGCGGCCACGCCGTCGGCCCGGGGCGTCACAGTCACCGAGGTTCTTGTGGACAAATCCTTTCACATTACCCTCCTGAGAACCGCAGGCGGCACGCTCGCGTTCCCGGATGCGACCGGAACCACTGGTGACAGCATCACGCCCGTCGGCAGGTATAAGGTGACTGAGAAGCAAGCCGACCCTAGCTGGCACTGGGAAGGCAAGGTGTACGCCCCGTACCTTCGTGACAAGACGAACGGCCTGGGGGTTCGCTGGATCGGCATTTCGCTCCCTACGTACGGTCTGCACGGAACAAACGACCCGTTCAGCATCGGCAAGGACGTATCGCACGGCTGCGTACGCCATCAGAACGCCGATGTCACGAAGGCCTTCTCAATGATCCCGACAGGGACCCCTGTGAGGATCATTGAGACTCCAATCCCTCAGCGGACCGAGAGCATGGTCACCGACTTTCTGGAACTGTACGATCTTCTCGCAGTCATGGGGGCTCCCGCTAAGACCTGAAATCATCCGACGCCAACGAAGGAGGCGGGAGGCTGCACGCTCGACAACGAGCGAGTCTCCACTGCTATGGAAAAACTGTCGAAGCATCAGATAGTCGTCCTGATCATCGCCGTTCTTGCCCTGGGCATGGGCGCCGGGCTGTTCGTCGGCTCGCGCCTCGTCAAGCCGACGCCCGACCCGCTCCCGCAGATTATCGATGACCTTTCGAGCGCAGAGATCACGCCCACGGTCCCGGTTTCCATCAGGGTGTATGTGACTGGTGCCGTCCTCCATCCAGATGTCTATACGCTGCCGGCGGGCTCCATTCTCCGCGACGCACTGGCGGCGGCCGGAGGAGCTGCGAACGATGCAGATCTCATTGCAGTCAACCTGGCAGCCCGCCTCGAGGACGGTGAACAAGTGACTGTCCCTGTCAAGTCACCGGACGGCTCCGCCACCGTTGTGTCTCCCACGTCACCACCATCGAACACTCATGCACGCATTAGCATCAACCGCGGAACACTGGCCGATCTCGATACGCTTCCCGGCATTGGACCAGCGAAAGCGCAGGCGATCCTGGACTACCGGGCACAGCACGGCCCGTTCAAGCGACTTGAAGACCTTCAGAACGTCACAGGCATCGGCACCAAGACCTACGAAGACCTGAAATCCCTTATCACCCTCTAGCCGCCGTGATACGACTGCGACTCGTCACGCTCGTAGCCCTGACGGTCATAGCCGGAGCTCTGTCGGCTGGAACCACAAGAGCTTCGGCAATACTCACCTTCGCTGTCTTGGCTGGTCTGGGAGCAGGCTATCTTGCACAGACTCGGCACCCGCCGGTCAATCTCATCCGCGTCGTGCTCGCACTCTCTCTCTTCTGGCCATCGTTTGCCATGGCAAGGCGAGTCGTTCAGTCCTCGGCCTCCGGGCAACTCCCACCGGATACCTCAATTGTCACAGGCATAGCCCGTACGCCTTCTGTAGCACGAAGCACCGGGGGCACAATGTTTGAGCTGTCGGCAGTGACAGCAGACGGTATCCCCATCGGTCGCCCGGTGACCGTCCAGGTACAGATGCCCGATCGCCGCACTGGTCCAACATTTGGTCAACAGGTACGTGTAATGGCGAAGATGGGCACGGCCAGCCCCGCTCTCAACCCAGGAGAGGACCGCCTCGGTCCTCCACCCGCGGGATTGTTTCTCGCGCGAGACATCCAGACTCTCCCTAGTCACTCTCTCGCGTCATGGTGGGGCCGATTGACGGGATACGCACGAGACCTTGTCGAACTCCATGCGCGGCCGCTATTGAGCTACAAGGCGTTCGGATTTCTCGAAGAACTCCTTCTTCATCGCAGACTCTTCGGAACAGTCGACCGCCATCTCTTCTCCATCACTGGTACCAGCCATCTGCTAGCCATATCGGGGCTTCACCTCTCGCTCGTTTTCGCCGTGATGTCGATGCTCCTTGGCCTGATGTTCTCCGAGAGAAGTACCGGCAGGACGCTGGCTCCTCTCGTTGCCACCTTCGTCTACCTGGCCTTCATCGACTTCCCCCTCAGTGCCGATCGAGCGTTCGTGATGCTGTGCGTTCTCGCAGTGACTCGCATGTCCGGAGGACACGTGGGTAGACTCGCATCGCTCTCTTGGGCCGCACTCGTTCTCACGGCAGTCGATCCTGCCTCCGTTTTCGACATCGGACTGCAGCTGTCATTTGCCTCGGTCGCCGGCTTGAGCTTCATCGGCGAACCTCTGTCCCATCTCGTTCGAGTCAGTGGCCGGCTCGCCCGGGGACTCCTGTCCTCTCTCTGTTCGACGACCGGAGCGTCTCTGCCCGCAGCAGCGCTTGCCGTGTCGACATTCCACGTCCTTGCCCCGATTGCTCTTCTGGCAAACATCGTGGCCATTCCCGCGGTCTCCCTGCTGTTGATAGGCCTCCTGACCTGGTCGGTGTTCCTCCTCACGATTCCGTCTCTCGCGGCACTGGTGGCACCCGTCCTCAACGGCGCCTCGAGTATCCTGTTTGGCTGTCTTGAGCTGCTCGGGCGCATCCCCGGGTCACACCGGAACGTCCCTGCACCTTCACCGTTCCTGCTCCTTTCCCTGGGGATTCTGTTCGGGGTCGTCATTCTCTCGGTAGACAACCGGCAGAGACTCGGTCAACGGCGCCATGCCGGAGTCCCCGTGGCTGCAGCAGCCATCCTGGTCTCACTCGTATGGGCCTTCGGTACCGTCCCGTTCGACACGCGTGTGACTTTTCCTGTCGTCGAACAGGGTAGCGTTATCCTCGTCCACACCAAGGGCATCGGCACGTGGCTCTGTCTGTTCAACACCGACGGCAAAGCCGCCAACCGGGCAGCCCGGGCACTTGCAGCGCTCGGCGTGAACACGCTGGACGTCGTCGTGGTCGCAGGGTCTCCAGCGGACCTCCCGGACCAGCTGGATGCACTGTTCGGACTACTCGCGCCGAGCCACGTGTATCTTCCCTCCCAATACGCCTGCACGCCCATTCCGGGACTCGACACTCGCTTCCAATCGACTATTGCCTCACTCGGCACCAACGAGATGGTCACTGTCGAGACGGGTAGCGCGACCATCCGGGCAGGAAACGCCGGTCAGTCTGGCCCCACGTTAGCGCTCGTCACAGCCGCTCTCGTTGGACGGGCAGGCCCCGCGGCATCGCTCTCTGCCAACTCTCCTGGATTCGCATATGACACTTCCACCGGCATGATTCAGGTTCTGACAACAGATGCGGCATCAAGCCTTTCTCTCACACAGACGGGCTGCATCTCGGTGTTCACGCGCGGCTCACGGTGCTGGGTTGCGTCTGACCCCAGACGTTGATACAATGAGCACATGACGAATCGCGTAGTGCTTGTCGACGGGAGTTCGATTCTGTACCGGGCATTCTTCGCCATGCCCCACCTCAGCACTGCCACCGGCATCCCTACCGGAGCGATTCTGGGGACCACGACGATGCTGCTCTCCATCATCGAGGAACTTCAACCGCAGTACATGGGCGTCTTCTTCGATCGAAAAGCAGCGACATATCGTCATGAGATGTTCGAAGAGTACAAGGCCAACCGGGAGACTATGCCGGACGAACTCGTCAGCCAGCTCGTCAACCTCAAGCAGCTCATCCGTTCGCTGGGCATCGTGACGCGTGAAAAGGACGGGTTCGAAGCCGACGACTTCATCGGCATCTACAGCAAGGTCGCTGACCAGGCAGAGATCCCCTGCATCATCTACTCCGGTGACAACGACTTGCTCCAGTTGACCGACGACAACACGTCCGTCCGCATTACGGTCAAGGGTGTGAAGGAGATCAGAGAATACACTCCTGCCGCCATCCGTGAGGAGTTTGGCCTCAAAGCCTCCCAGCTGATCGATGTCAAAGCCCTCAAGGGAGATCCGTCCGACAACATCCCCGGAGTGCGTGGCATCGGCGAGAAGACCGCACTGAAACTGGTTCAGGAGTTCGGCTCAGTGGAGGCATTGCTCGAGAACGGCGGCCCCGAACGCTACAGGACCCTGCTCGCCGAGAATCGGGATATCATCTTGCGCAACCGCTCGCTGGTCACGATCCTGATGAGCTTGGACGAACCGACGAGCCTCGCTGACCTGGTCCGCAACGTCCCGGATCCTGAGCAGAGTGCCCGGCTGTTCCAGACGCTGTCGTTTGTAGCGCTGAGCCGGCGCGCATCGAAGGTCCTCGGCATGCCGTCACTCGCCGTGGCCCCCGTACCTGCTCATCGTGATGACCTCTTCGACGCCAGTGCTCGCCCCGCAGTGCTCGCCCCGGTTCCTCCACTGGCGACGACCGCAGTATTCGATGACCGAACAGCGCTGGCTGTCCTGTCCGATACCGAAGGACAGGGATTCACAGCGGCCCGCCGAACGAAGGACAACGCTTCGTCGACGCACATCGACGCCATGTTCGGCTCGCCTCCCCAAGCCTTCCATTCAGACAGTGCTTCCATGACGTATGTCTACGACTACAAGAGACTCTGTCATGTCCTCGCACCGTTCGGCCTGGGCGCTCCTGCCCCCATCCGTGACATCATGCTTGCGCAGTACCTGCTGGATCCTGACCAGAAAGCCTGGGGCCTTGACCGCATCGGCGACGCATGGGGACTGACTGGGGACACCTCTACTGCCGAGGGATTGGCCGACCTTGTCTACCGCGTCTCCTACCCCATCGACACGGCTCTCGAGGAATCACAGCTCACAGGTACGCTGAACGAGATGGAGATTCCGTTTGCAGCGGTGCTCGCAGACATGGAGATGGCAGGCATACGCACAGATACTGCTTACCTGCGAACCTTCGGGGCGAAGCTCGGCCTCCGTATTGCTGAACTGGAACGCCGGACCTACGAGCTCGTGGGCACGCACGATTACAGCCTTCAGTCTCCCAAACAGCTGGGAGTGCTCCTCTTCGATGTGCTGGGACTTGCACCGACCAAGAAGACCAAGACAGGTCTAAGCACTGACGTCGAATCCCTGGAAGCAATCCAGAACGAACATCCGGCGATTCCGCTTATCCTGGAGCTCCGTCAGTTGACCAAGATAAAGGGAACCTATACGGATTCGCTGGTGCGATATGTCGCGCCGGACGGAAAGATCCACCCTACCTTCCTCCAGACCGGCACGTCGACGGGACGCATCAGCTGCATCGATCCTAACCTGCAGAACATCCCTGCCAGAACCGAGGTTGGGCGAGAGATCAGACAGGCGTTCATACCTAGCCACGACGGCTGGGTGCTCGTTTCGGCAGACTACTCGCAGATCGACCTGAGGATGCTTGCGCATCTGTCTGCAGACGAGAACCTCTGCCAGGCTTTTGCCCAGGGAGAGGACATTCACCTTCACACGGCTTCACAGGTCTTCGACGTTCCAGAATCGGCCGTGACTCCCGAGATGCGGAAGCGCGCCAAGACCATCAACTTCGGCATCATCTACGGTATCTCGCCCTATGGTCTCTCACGGCAGCTCGGCATCACTGGCGAAGAGGCTCGCCAGTACATCGAACGCTACCTGGAGCGGTTTCCCGGCATCCGGGACTACCGTGACCGGGTAGTCGAGGCGGCCCAGCGTGATGGCTACGTGAAGACGATTCTTGGACACTTGCGGAGAGTCCCGCACATCAACAGTCACAACAATGTGGAGCGGCAGGAAGCTATTCGGCAGGGATTCAACGCCGTTGTCCAGGGGAGCTCCGCCGACGTCATCAAGATGGCCATGAT
>JAPLGJ010000078.1 GCA_026390215.1 Caldisericota bacterium | reverse complement strand
ATGGAAGTTGGTGATGTCGTCACTGTCGAAGGAACGTCGGAGACACGAAACAGCGTCAATGAGCTCAATGTGTGGACATTCACTGGTGCAGATGGCAAGACCGTCACGCTGCGCAAGGCGGATGGAACCCCCAACATCGAGACCCTGAGCGTCGCAGGAAGTGTCATTGAGGTGAACCTTCCGACCACGTTCGCAGGTCCTTCGCTGGACGACACGACCAGGCCAGGCCCAAAGGCGATGGCAACGATCAAGGTTAAGCAGGCTGACGACACCATCGTGACCGTGGTCTTCGGACATGAAGCGAGCAACGTCACCGTGAAGGTCGGCGATGCGGTCAAGATCGAAGGCTTCAAGACCCCTATGGATGCCAACACAGTCATGGCAACTAGCTTCACCGGCCCCGACGGCAAGGCTGTCGCTGTTCGTGATCTGGATGACAAGGGCGGACCCCGTGGGATACAAGGTGAAAGCGTTAGCGTTTCCGGTATCGTGACTGAGGTCACGCCCGCCACTACGACTCCCTCCACGGGCGACACCAGCAGACCGGCTCGCGAGGCAATGGCGACGATCAAGGTCAAGCAGGCCGACGGCACTGTGTTCACAGTGCTTCTGAGAGTGGACGCGAGCAGCATCACTGTGCAGGTCAGCGATGTGGTCAAGATTGAAGGCTTCAAGAACCCACAGGACGCGAGCACGATCATGGCTACCTCGTTCACGGGCGCTGACGGCAACACTGTCACGCTTGGTGGCAGAGGATTTGGTGGTCCCGGCAAACCTGGCAACCGGGGCGTTGGGCAGGGTGCCGGCCGCGGATTCCGTGGAGGAATGATGGGCCCAGATTCCTGCCCGGACACCTCTGCACCGTCCGGCACGTAACACGGTCTTCCTCTCAGCACGTGATTCGACCCCCGCTTCGGCGGGGGTCGAACGTTTATGACCCCGCTGGCGCCGACGACGAAGCTGTGTTGACGTCTCGGAAACCGACGACTACACTACCTGTAGAGATACACATGAGAGTCCGTAGGCTGAGGTGTTCGGCTTGCCTTGTTTTGACGCGAAGGCACCAGGTTGATGGACGAGGTCGTCCATGATCCGAGCATTTGAACGGATTACCGATGCTCCTCGTGTCACGGAGTCGACCTTCGGTCATGTGTCAGAACCTTGCTGGTGTGATGAGTTCTGCATCTCTTCGAGAGCAGGGTTGTTGGAGACGGAGGACGGGAGGCAAGTATGAGAAGGCGTTTGATGAGCATCCTTGTCGTGATGGCTCTTGTCGTCTCGACGTGTCCGATGAGAGCCCGCAGTGCTGTTGGTGACGTCGATGAACTGACGGGAGTCAGCGTAGCACAACTCGTTGAGGACTCCGGCCAGCCAGGTAGAGTCTATGCTGCCACAGGCCAGGGCGTCTTCGTGCTGTCCGATACAGGCAGCTCATGGCACACGCTCGGGATCGGTCTTGCAGGAATCAGCGTGTCTTCTGTCGCGCGTGCCCCTGATGGCACCAGACTGATGGCCGCGACGGAGCAGGGACTCTGGGAACTGTCCGAAGGGAGTGAGTCATGGTCTCTGGTCACCGGAAGTCCGGCGGGAGTCATATGCATGGCGGTTGTCGTCGTCGGTGACGGTGCCTGGCGTGTCTTGGTTGTGTCGGGGACGTCTGCGTATTTGAGCAGAAGCGGCGTGCAGGGATTTTCAGCTGTCGAAGCGGGACTGCCTCAGACAGGCATTGCCTGTTGCGCAGTAGATGCGTGGAACCCGTCGATTCTCTATGTCGGCACGGTGTCGGGGCTCTACGTGAGCCAGGATGGAGGTCACACATGGAACCAGACGCTGACAGACGACGTCCGTGTTGTGCAGCCCGATGCCTCGTTCGAGGGCCTAGTCCGCATCGGCGGCGCCCGGGGCGTGTTCGTGAGCACGGATCAAGGTGTGACATGGGCAGCGCGGAGCAGCGGTCTGCCAGACGCCCCAGTTACCGGTCTCGAGGTCGATCCCGCTTCACCGGGAATCCGGTATGCCATCGTGGTGGGCTGCGGCTTGTGGCGGACGGTCGATGATGCAGGACACTGGAACGACGACAGCCGCGGTCTCGACAGCCCTGGCATGACGTGTCTTGTCAGGCTGTCAGGCTCTGGATCGCTGTTCTGGATGGGGTCGGCCCAGGGCGCTCAACTGTTTGAGGATACTCCTGCGCAGTGGAACAGACTGGACGTTCCTCCAGATTTGAAGTCCACGTCGCTGCTGGTTCATGATGCGGCGTCAAGCCGGCTATTCGCGGCAACCCTCGGTGCCGGGCTTTGGACTCTTGCTGGTCAAGGCGGCTCGTGGAAGCGTTGTGGAACGGACTTCAGTCCCAGTGAGGTCACGGCACTGCTGATTGACCCAAATGACCCGGCACGGTTTCTGGCAGGAACGTCGGAGGGTCTATATATCTCCATCGACTACGGAACCATGTGGGCGCTCGCTGCCGGTGATCTATCGGACATCGCCATGCGGTGCCTCGCATTCTCGCCGGGCCACTCGGAAACCATCTATGCCGGAACGGACGGCAGTGGACTGCAGATCTCGGTGGACGGAGGCACAACGTGGTCCCGCATGAGGAACGGCATCACAGGTGACTTCATCTCGGATGTGAGCCCGAATCCGGCAGACGCCTTGGACGTGCTTGTGCTGGTCAACAAGACGGGTGTCTTCAGGACGGTGAACGGCGGGTTGCAGTGGGCGGGAGCCAACAACGGAATCGCGAACCTGCTCGTGCGAAGGCTCGTCCGCGACCCGAAAGACCCGGCTCGCGTCTACCTGACGACGGCAGCCGTAACCACGCCGGGAGGGCGGATCATTACGCCGGCCGCACTCTATATCTCGGTCGATGGAGGGTCTACGTGGTCGGCGTCGTCACAGGGACTCGGCCCTGATTCGATTTCGAGCCTCCTGGTGAGCAGGGAGCGCATGGGAAGTCTGTATCTGAGCCAGCAGAACAACGGCCTGATGATGTCTAGTGACAGCGGTCTCACATGGAAGGACATCAGTCAAGGTCTGAGGGACGAGGGCTCGCAGTTGGACGCCTTCAGCCTTGTTGAGGGAGTCGGCAGTGAAGGGACACTTCTGGCGGCTACTGTGGTGTCCGGCATGTTCACGTACCATGTCATCGAGTTCAGCCCCGTGAGCAGCGTCGCAGTGACGGCGACCCTGGATGGAAAGCCTGTCACGTGTTCGGTCGAAGCCGTCCTGACAGGTACCTCTCTCCACCGCATCACCACACTCCCGTGGGGCCCTGAAAAGACCCTTCCGGGAACATATCGTGTCCGAGTGCTGTCGGGCGGTCCCCAGGGTGCACGGAGGGCTGGTATGGAGTCTGATGTCCGGGGCATCCTGAGCACTGGTCAAACGCTGACCTTGAACACTGCCTGGGAAACGACGGCACCGCCACCTCCGCCCGAACCGCGCCACGTCGTTCTTGTCCTTCACATTGGTAGTTCCGTGATGAATCAGGATGGAAGGTCAGTTGCTATCGATGTGCCGCCGCAGATCGTACAAGGACGGACGCTCCTGCCCATCAAGTGGGTCGCAGAACCCCTCGGCGCGTCTGTAGTATGGAGTGCGCCTGAACGGAAGGTGACAATCGTCCTTGGCACGGCCACCGTGGAACTGTGGATTGGGAGAAGCACTGCACGTGTGAACGGAACCACTGTGGCAATCGATCCCCAGAACTCCGGGGTTGTTCCCCTCATCGTGAGTGGACGCA
>JAPLGJ010000202.1 GCA_026390215.1 Caldisericota bacterium | reverse complement strand
ACGTCTGCTCCGCAGCGAAGACTATGTCGATTTTGGGGGTCTGTTCCCCGAGCTCTCGAAGCAGATTGGCTGGACGAGAGGGGTGAGGCTCGCGAGGCAGGGTCTTTCTGCAGCCATTGGTGCCACTCGGAAGCTGCCGGTGCACGGCACGGCATCGAGCATCCTGGTGTTTGTGGACGAACAGGGAAGGTTCCTCCAGATTGGCCCAGCGACGCTCATGGGGTTCTGTGAGTACATGGGACTCACGACCGGCCGCGGCAACAGCTGGTATGCCTTTCCGACAATCATCCTGAGTCCCGTGTTTGGCAGCGAGCGCGACACAGAAGAGCGGGCTGCACTGCAGCGGGCGTCCCTTATCTCCCAGGTCAACAGCACGGAAGCCGATGAGGACACGCGCAAAGAGTACTTCATCGATGCCGTCGCCCAGCTTGGCCAGCCGGACACACGGGCGGTGACGGACTTGTCCGTGTCTGCTGGGGTTCCGACAACCTCGTTCGACCAGTTCGATTTTGCGGGCGACGGCGCCGTGCTTGCGGTGCTCAGCGAGATCAACCGAAACCTTACTCGCATACGCGAGCTGCTGGAGAAGACCTCATCGAAGTGAGGACCGGCCGCGCGCGGCACCTGACCGTCGCTGTCGCTGCATTGATCTCCGGAGCGGTGTTCCTGTCGGCTCGGTTGCCTGTGTCGATGCACCCTTTGGGGGTTCGCGCGGTTGATGCCGCGTCTCTGGACACTGTTCAGATTGCCATCGATGCAGGCATTGTCCTTGGGTCCGGGGCAGTTCTGGAGGCGGAGCGCGGTGGTGGTGGCATTGCATTGGTGACGCCCAGTCAGCAGATGATCGGGGCGTTGCTGGACGGGCCGTCTTTTCCCGGAACATCGGGCGTGCCGTGGGCTTTCGGTCCAGTACGACTTGTCCAGGTGAGTGTGACAACCGTCGTTGTCCGCGAACGGGTTCCGTATGACATCCGGTATGTGCCCGAGCAGTCCGCAGCCAGGGGGCAGGTGGTCGTGTGGACATCCGGCACGGGTGGCGTGCGCGAGCGTATCTTCCGCCTCAGGTACGAGGACGGCACGCTGGTGTCGCGAGTCCTGGTTTCTGACTCCCTGGTCGAGCCACCCGCCGAAGACGCACTGGCTGTCGGAAAGTCCGTCTATCGCGGTGGAGCCATGAACGAGTTCTATATGGAGGCCACCGCCTATTCGCCGACGGTTCAGGAGACGGACGGCGATCCGTGGACGACCGCCTCGGGGATGAAATCTGGGCATGGCGTGGTTGCAGTCGACCCGAGGGTCATACCGCTCGGCAGCAAGCTCTATGTGGAAGGCTACGGGTACGCCATAGCAGGCGACACCGGCGGTGCCATCAAGGGCGACCGCATCGACGTATTCTTCTACGCACCTGACGAAACGGCGAGATGGGGACGGCGCTGGGTCCGGGTCTTCGTTCTCTCGTGACGAGCCGGGAGTCCACAACATGAATACGCTTGCCTCAACCGCACTTCGCGACTTGCTGAAACGGACTGGCGTTGTCCTGTCCAAACGCTATGGGCAGAACTTCCTGGTCGACGGCAGCGTTCTTGCCGCCATGGCTTCGTTGTTCCCTTCGGGTGAGACTGTGGTGTTCATTGAGATCGGTGCCGGGGCGCTTGCCCTGACCGGGATTCTCGCGGAGCGTGGTAAGCGCGTGGTCGCCTACGAGATTGACGAGCGTCTTCGCAAGGTGCATGAGGCCCTTGTCGTCGATGACCCTCTTCGGACGCATATCGAGCTGAGGTATGAGGACGCCCTGGAGGCGGATTGGTGTGCTCTGGGACACGAGGGTGAGACCCTGGTGCTGATGGGGAACCTCCCGTATCTGCGGTCCTCCGAGATCGTCCTGAAGCTTATCCGAACTGACTGTATCGGGCAAGCCTGCCTGCTGTTCCAACGGGAGTTCGCAACCCGTCTCGCGGCTCCGTCGGGAAATGGGGACTACAGCTCACTGTCTGTCGTGGCCCAGACGTTCTTCGATATCAGACGGCTGCTCGAGCTTTCGCCTGACGTGTTTTTCCCGCGTCCAGAGGTCAGCTCGACCTTGTTGGGATTCGTCAGACGTCAAAGCGGACTGGAGGATGCCGAAGTCGCGCCATTCATGCGATTTGTTCAGCAGTCATTCCTCCACAGGCGCAAGAAGCTGGCTGACTTGTTCAGGAGACTCGGCGTCCCGCTCACGGGTGAGTTTGCGGGGACGTCTCAGCTCCGCCCGGAGGTTCTCACGCCTTCGGAGTTCATCGACTTGTTTCGGGCGGTCTCCCGGGTGACGGGGCGCTGACCAACTGCGTCCAGAGCACTCGCCGTGTTGCCTTTTCCCCCATCGGGAGTAGAATTTCCCGGTACGCTACGTCATCTCATTTCGGGAGGCATGCGATCATGAAGATTCAGAACGATGCACGTTATGCGAAGTCGGACGAGTGGGTACGCGTCGAGGGTGGCGTTGCAGTCGTTGGAGTCTCTGACTACGCCCAGGGCAAGCTGGGGGACATCGTGTTTGTCGGTGACGTCGCTCCTGGCTTGATACTCAAGGCAGGAGACATCCTGACCTCCGTCGAGTCGGTCAAGGCCGCCTCAGACATCTACTCTCCTGTGTCAGGCAAGGTTCTCGAAGTCAACCACGAAGTTGTAGCGAAGCCTGAACTCATCAATAGTGATGCATTTGGCGCCGGCTGGCTGGCGAAGATCGAGCTTTCGAATCCGGACGAGCTGAACGGATTGATGAGTGCGACCGACTATGCAGAGTACAGAAAGGAATAGGTTCTCGTTCATCCCAGCGACAGGAGATGAACAGCAGGCGATGCTGCAGAAGATCGGCCTGCAATTTGACGACATCGTCAAGTGTTTTCTTGGCAACTCCTGTGTGGAAGGCGGTCTCGCTCTTCCCGAAGGATTGACCGAGGATCAGATGGTCGAGGAGTGGGACGCCATGATGTCCCGGAATTCCGGTCCCAGGAAGGCTTCTCTTCTGGGTGCTGGAGCTTACATGCACTTCATTCCTGCCGTCGTTCCGCACCTTGCATCCCTGCCGGGTTTCGTCACGGCATATACGCCGTACCAGCCGGAGATAAGCCAGGGGACGCTGCAGTCGCTGTTCGAGTTTCAGTCGTT
>JAPLGJ010000180.1 GCA_026390215.1 Caldisericota bacterium | reverse complement strand
GTCGTTGCCGTCGAGATAACGTATGGTCTCGAA
This sequence comes from Caldisericota bacterium, assembly GCA_026390215.1. Taxonomy (GTDB): domain Bacteria; phylum Caldisericota; class Caldisericia; order Cryosericales; family Cryosericaceae; genus Cryosericum. The sequence goes on along the minus strand of JAPLGJ010000180.1, from coordinate 9,561 downwards.
CGGCTCGCTATGTTCGTCCAGGAGAAAGCGAACGTCTACGAACTGGAATGGCATGAAGGCGTCACCTATGGAGATCTGCGACAACAGGTCGAGCGGGAGAACAGCATCTACTCCTTTGAGCAAGCCGACATCGAGGCGCTTGTTACGATGTTCGACCTCTGCGAAAAGGAGTCCCAGCGCATGATCGACAAGAGACTCATTACTCCTGCCTACGAGTATCTCCTCAAATGCTCACATACGTTCAACATCCTCGATGCACGTGGCACCGTCGGGGTTTCTCAGCGTATGGCCTACCTTGCCCGCGTACGCCGTCTCGCATACGGTTGCGCGAACCTCTACCTGGAGAACGAAAACCATGAGTGACTTGCTGATCGAGATCTTGACTGAGGAACTTCCGGCACGCTTCGTGGACAGCGCTCAGGCGCAACTGGTCGAACACGTTACAACACACCTCGACGAGTCCTTCATTGGACACGGAGATGTCCGTGGCTTCTCCACCCCACGGCGCCTTGTCGTCCTGGTTCAGAACGTCAAGGAGCAGACGGACGCCCGAACAATGGAAGTAAAGGGACCGGCGAAGGCGTCGAGCTATGACGCTCAGGGGAATCCCACGCCGGCTCTGGTCGGCTTCTGCAGGGGACAGGGCGTGGATCCCGCCGACACCTACACCGTGGACGTTGTCGGCAAGTCCTACGTCTACGCCCGGAAGACGGTTACCGGGCAGATCTCTTCAGAACTCATCGAGGCCTTTCTCTCTCGCCTGCCGCACGAAGTGACGTTCCCCAAGATGATGCACTGGGAAGAGTCCGGGTTCCAGTTTGCGCGCCCCATTCGTGGATTGCTTGCGCTCCTTGACGTCGAAGTTCTTCACTGGGAAGTGGCCGGAGTGCAGGGTTCGAACACGACGTTCGGCCTCCGCATCGGCAAGCCGAAACCAGTAACGGTAACGTCGCCGCAAGACTATATGCGACGACTGCGTGAAGCATTCGTCATCGTAGACCCCGCCGAACGCCGCCGCCTGATCGAAAAACAGGCAGACAAGCTGTTGAAGCCTCTAGGCCTCAAGCTTGGAGACAATATGGGCGATCTGCTGGACGAGGTCGTGAACCTCGTCGAATACCCGTCGGTCTTCCTGGGAGACCTCCCAAGCATAGCTACCGAACTCCCCGAAAGCGTTGTCCGCTCTGTGCTTCAGCAACAGATGCACTCTTTCCTGGTGTACGATCAGAATGGCAATGTCACTCCACACTTCCTGAGCGTGCGCAACGGCCTGACAGATTTCATCGACATCGTGCGACGAGGCAATGAAAGCGTCGCCAATGCCCGTCTTCTGGATGCAGCCTTCTTCATCCAGGAAGACATGCGTGAGCCTCTGGAAGCATATCTGGGCCGGCTGGATACCTTGATTTTCATGGACAAGCTCGGCACCATGGCCGCCAAGACTCTTCGGCTCGAGCGACTGGCAGCCTGCGCGACCGTGTACGCTTCGGTGACGCCGCAAGAGAAAGCAGCACTCATCGCTGCAGCTCACCTCTCCAAAGCCGATCTCGCTACCAGCATGGTGAAGGAGTATACGTCGCTCCAGGGGGAAATCGGCAGCGTCTATCTCTCGCGTGCCGGCGGCTCACAAGATATTGTGTCCGCCATTCGTGAACAGTACGTGCCTCGCTCTCCTTCCGAGGACATTGCATCAACCACAGTCGGCCGACTGCTCGGAGTCATCGACAAGGTCGACACCCTCACGGGCATCCTTGGCACAGGCTTCAACCCTTCCGGGTCAGAAGACCCCTACGGCCTTCGGCGTGCAGGCAACGGCATCGTCCGCACAATCGTCGAGTCACGTGAGTCTGTTGACCTGGAGAGACTTGTGCAGCAAGCTGTTGAAGGATACCTGACCACCGGACCCCTTCCTCACCCTGAAGACCTGGGGCAGAGAGTCATAGACTATCTCAGAGGACGCATTGCCCAGTATTTCAAGGAGAAACAGCTGACCAGAGAATACGCCCCACTCGAGAGTCTTCCTCTCGTCGAACTGGGTTCCGTTCCCGAACGCATGCAGGCACTGCACGAAGCGGCCGGCGATACCATACTCGTGACCCTTGCGGACAGCCATCGCAGGATACAGAACATCACCAAGGGGCTTCCTGCTGCGACGAGCCTGCCTGCAGACTTGCTTCTGACGGATCCTGAGGAGCTTGTGCTTAGACAGTCAGCCGAGTCTGCCACACCACGAATTCTTGAGTTCCTGGCAGTGAGGAAGTATGCGGAGGCCATCCGGACGTGCGAGGAACTCGCCGTTCCTGTCACGGCTTTCTTTGACCGCATCCTCGTCATGGCCACCGACGAACGCGTGCGAAGCGCACGCTTATTGCTTTTGTGCTACCTGAAGTATATACTGGGACTTGTTTGCGACTATTCCAAGCTAACCTAGGCCTGACAGGAGGAACCATGGACCAGCGGAAGTTTGTCTACGATTTCGAAGAAGGCAGCAAAGAGATGAAGGCCATCCTCGGAGGAAAGGGAGCAGGCCTCGCAGAGATGACGAAGATCGGTCTTCCCGTACCTCCCGGTTTCACGATCTCGACGGAGATGTGCCCCGAGTACCTCAAGGTCGGCGAGATCCCTGAAACTCTGAAGAATGAGATCAGAGAACACCTTGCCAGACTCGAAGGCAAGCTTGGCAAGAAGTTCGGCTCAGAGCAGACCCCGCTGCTCGTTTCCGTTCGCTCAGGTGCGGCAGTCTCGATGCCCGGTATGATGGACACTATCCTCAACCTCGGACTCAACATCGAGACCGTGGAAGGTCTTGCGGCTCTGACTGAGAACCCGCGTTTCGCGTGGGACTCCTACCGCAGGTTCACGCAGATGTATGGCAACGTCGTGCTTGGCATTGAGCACGATGGCTTCGAGGCCATACTGGCAGAACAGAAGCAGCTTCAGGGCATCACGCTGGATACGGATCTGTCCGTCGACAGTCTGAAAGCCCTCGTCCAGAAGTACTTTGCCCTTGTTCAGGAAAAGACCGGCAAGCCCTTCCCGCAGGATCCAATAGAACAGCTGGTCGGGGCAGTGGGCGCCGTTTTCCGCTCATGGAACACCGAGCGAGCCATCACGTACCGGAAGATCGAGAAAATCAACGCTCTCATAGGCACGGCGGTCACGGTCCAGTCCATGGTCTTCGGCAACATGGGCAACGACTCGGCAACGGGCGTTTGCTTTACCCGTGACAATTCCACCGGAGCCAAGCGCTTCTCCGGCGAGTATCTCGTCAACGCTCAGGGTGAAGACGTCGTTGCGGGCATTCGCACGCCGAATAACATCGACGAAATGGAAACAGTGATGCCCGCAACGTACAGGCGTCTCGTCGAGGTATCGCTGCTGCTGGAGAAACACTATCGTGACATGCAGGATATGGAGTTCACCGTAGAACGAGGTACACTGTTCATGCTGCAGACCCGCAATGCAAAACGGAGCCCGGTCGCGGCCGTCAAGGTCGCAGTCGACATGGTCGTCGAGGGCCTCCTCACAAAGGAAGAAGCCGTCATGCGGGTGACTTCCACCCAGCTCGACACCCTGCTGCATCCACAGGTAGACCCTCAGGCAAAGGTTCAGGTCATCGCCAAGGCAATTCCTGCCTCACCGGGTGCCGGGTATGGAAAGGTCATCTTCGAGTCAAAGAAGGCCGCCGAGCTCGGAGAAGCAGGAGAGAAGGTTGTTCTTGTTCGTCAGGACACGTCTCCTGAGGACATCGACGGTATCTCCAAGGCTCAGGCGACATTGACGACGCGTGGTGGTGCCTCGGCGCATGCAGCACTTGTGGCACGTGGTCTCGGCAAGCCGTGTGTGGTTGGCGCCGATCAGATAAAGCTCAACAGCGCTGAGAAGACCTTTGTGGCTAATGGCGTGACCGTCCACGAAGGCGACGTCATCACGGTGAACGGCACCACCGGCGAAGTCATCCTTGGCCAGGCCCCCATGGTGGATGCCGAGCAGACGGCCGAACTTGCGACCCTTCTTGGCTATGCAGACGGCATTCGCCGTCTCGGCGTGCGTGCCAATGCAGACACGCCCGCAAATGCCCACAAGGCACGCGCTTTTGGTGCAGAGGGCATTGGCTTGTGTCGCACGGAACGTATGTTCAACGATCCTGAGCGTCTGCCCCTCATGCAAGAGATGGTCATCGCGGGTTCGCTCGAAGAGCGCACCCCCGCCCTCGAGAAACTGCTTCCGATGCAGCGCGACGACTTCGAGAAGATCCTTGAGGCCATGGACGGTTTCCCCGTCATCATCCGCCTGCTGGACCCGCCTCTCCACGAGTTCCTTCCCCAGATAGACCGACTTACGGAGGAAATGACCGAGGCAGAGACGGCTCACGACGAAGTTCGCATCACCTATCTGAAGAGGGTCATGAAGCGGTACAACGAGCTGAAGGAATTCAACCCGATGATTGGGTTCCGCGGCTGTCGTGTTGGAATCGTGTATCCCGACATCTACCAGCTGCAGGTCCGCGCAATCGCCGAGGCAACTGCCACACTGGTCAAGCGAGGATTGCACCCGATGCCCGAGATCATGCTTCCCCTGGTGGGTCACGTCAACGAGATCAAGGTCCTCAAGCCCCTGGTTCAAGACGAGCTCGACAGGGTATTCGAGCGCGAGGGCATCACGGTTGCCGTGAAGATCGGTACCATGGTTGAAGTGCCCCGCGCATGCCTTACCGCAGACGAGATCGCCGAGTATGCCGAGTTCTTCAGCTTTGGCACCAACGACCTCACCCAGACGACGTATGCCTATAGCCGTGATGATGCCGCAGGCACATTCCTGCCAACCTACCTCGAGTCGAGGGTCCTGGACGTCGACCCATTCCAGACCATCGACAAGAAGGGCGTGGGCAAGCTTATCCGCATCGCGGTGGTCCTTGGCCGCCAGACGAATCCCCGCATCGAAATCGGTATCTGCGGAGAGCAGGGGGGTGAGCCCGATTCGATCGACTTCTGCCACGTCTCCGGGCTCGACTACGTTTCCTGCTCGGCACCACGAGTCCCCATTGCGCGCCTTGCAGCTGCACAGGCGGCCATCAAGAATAGGCCAGCGGCTAGCTAGCACAGAATCCTCATACATGCTACCTATCACGAACTACATGGATAGGGAAGGAAGGCTGCTCTCTCAGGGAGCAGCCTTTGGCATTGCCAGCAAGGGACGAGTCTTGGCCGAAGGCGATGATGGCATCCGATCCCCATTCCAGAAGGACCGTGACCGTATCATTCACTCGAGAGCATTCCGCAGGCTCCAGTACAAGACACAGGTGTTCATGGCGCCCAAGGGCGACGAAATACGCACCCGGCTCACGCATACCCTGGAGGTCGCACAGCTGTCACGTTCAGTGTCTGACGCTCTCGGTCTCAACGAGGACCTCGTCGAAGCGATTGCGCTGGGACACGACCTTGGACATGCACCATTCGGACACACTGGAGAAGCAGTTCTGGACATGAAGCTGAAGAGTATTGACCCCGGATTCGGATTCGAGCACGCACTGCAGAGCCTCCGGGTAGTCGACACGCTGGAGCGTCGTGAGCGTGGGCACGGTGACGTGCTCTTTGGGCTCAATCTAACCTATGAGACCCGCAATGGCATTGCCTCTCACAGCAAGGGACTCGAAGAAATGAGCAAGCTCGATGACATGGAGAGTCCGCAGACTCTGGAGGGACAGATCGTGCGACTCTGTGACAGAGTCGCCTATGTCAACCATGACCTCGATGACGCCATACACGCCGGGATCATCGATGTGACGGACGTACCGGCAATGACAGAGGAGGCACTGGGCAGCTTCTATTCGCAACGCCTCGATACGATGGTGCTTGATATCATCCGGTCGAGTTCCACCGCGGGCGAGATCGTCATGAGCCGATCAATTCAGGAGGCCATGGATGGCCTCATGCTGTTCCTGAAAGACAGGGTGTATATACATTCGGAGCCAAATCGCGAGGAAGGGAAAGCATGTGACCTGCTGTCCCGCATTTTCGACTTCTGCATGCAGGACGTCAGGCACATGGAACCCTATCTGCGAGAACACCCCACGACCTGCGAGTCAGATGATCCGGTTTCCATGCTCCGTGGAGACCTTCAGGGCACAGCACGGATCGTGACGGACTATGTCGCCTCGATGACAGACCGAATGGCACTCAAGGTGGCAACAGACCTAGTGATGCCGCACATCTACGTCTAGCAGGCCAGAAAGAGCTGATTGTGCTCCACCTGTGAGGAGACCGGGAACGATTCCGGCCTCCTCTCTCGTATACCTAAGTGGTAGCAACCCACACATGGAATACAAAGAGTACATCGCAGAGATAGGCACCAAGATTGGCATCCTTGACGTCATAGGTCACTACGTCAAGCTGCGCAAACAGGGCCGCAACTATGTGGGCCTCTGCCCATTTCACCATGAGAAGACGCCATCATTCACGATCAGTCCCGACAAGGACATGTTCTACTGCTTTGGCTGCAAGGCATCCGGAGACATGCTGACGTTTGTGCGCAAGGTACACAACGTGTCCCTTCCAGAAGCGATCGAGATCGTCTCCAAGGAATTCCATGTCGAGCTGCCGCCGTGGCATATGTCGACAGCGGCGTCGCGGGAGCGTCAGGAACTCCTGCAAACGCTGAAGCTCGTCGCGACAGCGTTCGCGGCTGCGTTGCAGAGCCCTCAGGCAGGAGAGTGCCAAGAGTATGTCAGAAGTCGCGGCCTCAGTTTTGAAACGGTGAGACACTTCTCTCTTGGCTACTGCCCCCGCAACACAGAAAGCCTCGTCAAGTGGTGTTCAGAACACGGGATTGACGAGGATAGCCTCGCACGTACCGGCATCGTACAACGACATGAAGGACATTCGTTCTCGCCATTTTCTCACCGCCTGATGTTCCCAATCTGGGACAGCATCGGCAATGTCATTGCATTTGGTGGACGGGCGATCGACGGGTCGATGCCCAAGTACACAAACAGCCCCGAGACTCCGCTGTTCGCAAAGAGAAAGACGCTTTACGCGCTCCCTCTGGCTGAGCCGTCCATACGTGAAACCGGGACAGCTGTCATCGTCGAGGGATACATGGACGCGATCGCTCTCCACGCCGCAGGCTTCACCAATACTGTTGCCTCGCTTGGTACGGCGTTCACCGAGGAACAGGGCACCCTTCTGAAACGGAGCGCCTCTCGCGTTCTGCTCAATTTCGACAGTGACGAAGCCGGCCAGCGCGCCGCTCGACTTGCCCTCTCCATCGCTGATCGAACCGGGCTGGACGTAGCCGTGGTCAGAGTCGAGGGCGCAAAGGACCCAGATGAGTTGCTGCGCGAACCTGAGGGAAAGGCTCAGTACCAAGTCGCCCTGGACCAGGCGATATCCGTGGGCGATTTCTTGCTCGATACAGCCGTCGTGGGCAGGGACATGAGCTCAGTAGGCGGCCGGAGGGCGTTTGTGCAGGAGATGATGGAGTCCGTGGACGACATGCAGGACTCGCTGCTCAGAACCCAGCTTCTTTCCCAGATTGCACTCCGGGTCCATGTTCGTGAGGAAGAGGTCCTCGCGATGTACCACAAGGGCCGCAAGCGCGTCGAACAGCCTGCGGTCACCGATCCGTGGAGGCTTCTGCATAGCAGAAGCCTAGGACACTTGGGACTACCCACTGGTGGGTCTCTCCAGACCGCGCGCTCCGTCCTCGAGCAGGAAGTTGTTCACGGCCTGATCCACAATCTCGACAGGCTTTCTGAACTCTTGTCGCTCCTCGACGGGCTGTCGCTGCAGGACGAAGCCTGTCAGGAGATTCTCAGCGTACTTCGCCGCGAAACCTCTGGAGAAACCGCCTTGGTGCCCTCGCTCATTACACAGCTCGGGCCAGAGGCTGCGGCAATGGTTAGTCAATGGAGTCTCGAAAGACGCGACCTTAGATGGGTCGAAGAACACAAGTTGAGCTATGAGGGAGTGAGAGATACCGCCAACAGGCTGCGAACGGGGTCGTCAGCGGTGACACAAGAAGACAGCTCGATAACCCATGAGAGGGGTGGATGATGGCAGAGAAGAAGAATGTCACACGCAAGACCAAGGTCCAGGAAGAGGCTCATCCGGCCAAGACCCTGCGAATCTCACACAAGAAACTGACAGAGCCGGTAGCCCTGCCCGAGGCAGCCTCCAAGACCAAGCGTGTCAAGCCGTCCCAGAAGAGCCCGGTGACGGCTGCCGTGGACGAGACTCCTGAGGCAGTCCCCAAGGCCAAGCGTGTCAAGTCGTCCCATAAGAGCCCGATGACGGCTGCCGTGGACGAGACTTCTGAGGCAGTCCCCAAGACTACGCGCGTCAAGTCGTCCCATAAGAGCCCGGTGACAGCTGCGATGGACGAAACCTCTGAGACCGCTCCTCACGTCAGGCGTGTTCCCAAAGCCAGGGGACCGAAGAAGGAGAACAAGCCGATTGATGATGAACGGCATGAAGCCAACCTGGATCTGGAAGAAGAACAGGAAACCTCACACGAGGAAGGTCCTGCTGCAGAACCGCCGCTCCCCAAGAAGCGTGAGCTGGTCAAGCTGCTGGACAGTGCGCGCAGGGAGGGTGTCCTGGACTACGAGGCCATCATGAATGCGCTGGAAAAACACGACCTCTCCGTCGAGGAGCTCGACGTCTTCTATGAGCGCATGGACTTCGAGGGAATCGTGTTCGGTACTCCCCGTTTCGTCAAGTCCACAGCCAAGAAGACCATTGCCGCACCTTCTATCCCCTCCATCATCCGGGTTACGACTCAGGAGGAGCAGAACCCGATCCAATCCTACCTGAGTGACATCGGCCGCGTGCCGCTGCTGACACCGGATCAGGAGAAGTCACTGGGCAAGAGCGTCATGGCTGGCGACATGGAGGCAAGGCGCCAGCTCATCGAGGCTAACCTTCGTCTGGTGGTCAGTATCGCAAAGAAGTACACGGGGCGGGGCCTATCCTTCCTTGACTTGGTCGAAGAGGGCAATCTCGGCCTGATCAGAGCCGTCGAGAAGTTCGACTACAAGCGTGGATTCCGGTTCTCCACGTACGCCACGTGGTGGATTCGGCAGTCGATGACGCGTGCGCTGGCTGACCAGTCACGCCTGATCCGGGTTCCGGTACACATGGTCGAGAACCTCAACAAGATTGACAAAATCAAGAAAGGCTTCCTTCAGGAACACGGGCGAGAGCCGACCAAAGAAGAGCTCGCCACCGCCATGGGTATCCCCGTCAAGAAGATCATACGGTATCTGCGTCTCGGACAACAGCCGCTGTCTCTCGAGAACACCGTCGGAGATGAGGAAGAGAGTCGTCTGGAGAACTTCATCGAAGATGAGAAGAGTCCCTCTCCTGAGAAGGAAACCTTCAACAAGTACTACAAAGAACAGCTGGAACGCATCCTCGAGACGCTCCCGGAACGGGAGAAGAAGATCCTCATCTACAGAGAGGGCCTTCAGGGTGAATACGAGCACACACTTGAAGAAGTCGGCACGATGTTCCAGGTCACGCGTGAACGTATCCGCCAGATAGAAGCAAAAGCCAAGCGCAA
>JAPLGJ010000241.1 GCA_026390215.1 Caldisericota bacterium | reverse complement strand
AACAAGATCAAGGGATGGACCGTCGCCGATCTGCGCGGCTACCTGCTTGACCAGAAGACCACCAACGAGGACATCCAGCGCGTTCGTGTCGGCCTGACTTCCGAGATGATCTCGGCGGTCATCCGTCTCATGTCCGTCATGGACCTCGTCGTGGCATCCAAGAAGATCTATAACGTGACGACAGCCAACACGACCATTGGCTTGCCAGGGACTCTGTCCTACCGCAACCAGCCGAACCATCCGACGGACGATATCGACGGCATCCGCGCCTCGATTCTCGACGGTCTGTCGTACGGTGCCGGAGACGTGGTCATCGGCATCAACCCTGTCGACCCCACACCCGACACGCTCGTTCGCATCCTCGAGATGACGTATGAGCTCATCGAGAAGTGGCAGATTCCGACCCAGAACTCGGCCCTCGGACACATTACTGGCCAGATGGAAGCTGCCAAGCGCGGCGCACATATCGGCCTGTTCTTCCAGAGTATCGCAGGGTGCGAACCGGCCAACAAGGGCTTCGGCATCGACCTCAAGATGATGGAAGAGGCGTGGGCGCTGGCCCGTGAGTACTCCTTCTGCGCCGGCCCCAACGTCATGTACTTCGAGACCGGGCAGGGCTCTGAGATGTCTGTCGGCCTCGACTTTGGCTGCGACGAGCAGACGCTGGAGTCCCGAACGTACGGGTATGGCCGTCACTTCCGCCCATTCTGCGTCAACAACGTCACAGGGTTCATCGGACCCGAGACCCATCTGGACACGTTCCAGATCGCTTATGGCACCCTTGAAGACCTGTTCGCCGGCAAGATGCATGGATTCCCCATGGGCATGGCTCCCTGCTATGTCAACCACGTCGACATGAACCACAACGGTCAGGAAATGGCCAACTTGCTCGCTGCAGCCGCCGGCGCTGTCTACTACATGGGTATTCCCATGGGTGACGACTGCATGCTCAGCTACCAGGATACGACCAACCATGATGACGTCTCGATGCGCGAGATCTTCGACCGACGTCCGGCTCCTGAGTTTGAGCGCTGGATGGAACGGATGGGCCTGCTGAAGAATGGCAGGCTCACTGACAGAGCTGGCGACGCGTCCATCTTCTCGGCCGAGCCGTCTGACATTTTCCTCTGGTAGGCACAGGAGGCTACAATGGGTGAACTCAAAGAATTTGGACATCGCGAACTGGGCGTCAAGAACCCGTACAACCGTGAAGCACTGGAAGCCATGATGGAGGCTACTCCTGCGCGTATTGCTACTGGTCGCGTGGGTTCCAGGCCACCCGTCGAGGCGTGGCTTTCGTTCCGTCTGGACGAAGCTTCGGCGAAGGACGCCATCTGGTCCAGGATCTCGGACGAGTTCCTGACTGAGCACGGTGTCGGACTCCGCACGTCGACGATCTGCACCGACAAGCACGACTACCTGGGCCACCCGGAGAAGGGAGGCATCCTTACCAAGGAAGCAGAGGAAGCCATCCTTGCCCACTGCACCAAGGGCGCACAGATTCAGGTGTTCATCAGCGAAGGACTATCGTCGTCCGCCGTCATGGAGAACTTGCCCGACCTTCTGCCGGCGCTGAAGCATGGGTTCGAGACGATCGGACTGACGTTCGGGACGCCATTCTATGTGGAAAACGGCCGCGTTCGCCTGCTGAACGACGTTTGCCGCGTCCTGCAGCCTGACGTGGCGATCATGCTCATTGGTGAGCGGCCAGGCCTGGTGACGCAGACAAGCCTGAGCGCCTATATGGCATACAAGGCCAAGATGACGGATACTGACGGCGAGAGGAACTGCATCTCCAACATCTACCGAATGGGTCTCAATCCCATGGAAGCAGCAGCAACCATCGTTGACATTGCCAAGCGCATGCTGGACCAGAAGGTCAGCGGCGTCGCACTGAAACTGTAGAATCAGGTACACTATGCTGCGGGCGAGTGCAGTTCGCCCGCAGGTTCCCGTGGGCTGTGGGCCCAGCGAGGAGACGCTGTATGCGAATTGTCACCGAAGCAGAACTACGAACCAAGATACGCAGGCCGGAACTGGGCATCATCCTGACCTTCCCGGTCGGCACCCGCTTCTCTCCGTCTGCCACGGATTTTATCAAGCAGTGGCGTATGGAGATCCGTTTCGAAGAATCGGCAGGAGAGAATGTTGCATGTGTCCCTCCTCGCCCGCCTGCCTCGTGTGCATAGGCAGGAGTCTACGACAACACAATGCATCGACAGGCGGGAGTCACTTCGCACGTGGGTGAGCCCGCCTGCCGAGCAGAAAAGAGGAGGTAGTCCTGTGAAACCGAATATTGGTGCCGGGGACAAAGGGACGACAGCCCTGCTGTTTGGGCGGCGCGTCTCCAAGGCAAGCCCCCAGCCTGAAGCATATGGAACAGTCGACGAGCTGAACTCAACTCTTGGCCTGGCGAAGTCTCTGTGCCGGCAGGAGTATTCCAGGGGGATCATCGACGACATCCAGAAGGACCTGGGCATTGTTGCAGCCGAGATTGCGACCGAACCAGAGCGCCATGAGGAGCTTGGCAAGCACGGCTGGATCGTGTCAGACGAGATGGTGAAGAAGCTGGAAGGCTCTATCGAGGACATTGAGCACAAGGTCACGATGCCGAACAAGTTCATTATTCCGGGAGCCACGCCGGGCGCGGCTGCCATCGACGTGGCCAGGGCGGTTGTACGCCGGGCGGAACGTCGCGTCGTCAGCCTCATGGAAACCGGCGATCTGCGGAATCAGAACGTGGCCGCGTACCTCAACAGGGTGTCGGACGTTCTGTTCGCACTGGCGCGGTTCGAAGAGGCGGAAACGATGGGTGGCGTATGAGCACGCTCTCAAAAGTCAGTGAGCGGAGGCTGGTCGTCCCCACGCTTGCCACGGAGACCGGGAAGATCAACCCCAGGCTGCAAGAGGTGCTGGACGAGGCAGACCGCGTGATCCTTTACGAGGGGACAGCGGCGTCTCGCGTGTCGTACAAGGGAGAGATGCATGTCGGCGTCGACCTCGGAACCGCGTATACCGTCCTGGTCGTCCTCGACGAGAGCATGACGCCTATCGCCGGCGCATATCAGTTTGCGCAGGTGGTCCGGGAAGGCGTCGTCTTCGACTATATTGGTGCAATCAGCATCGTCAAGAAGCTGAAGATGCAGGTCGAAGAGAGGCTTGGCAGGAAGATAGAGTCGGCGGCGACCGCGTATCCGCCGGGAGTTCCCCTGGCAGAGGTGAGGGCGACCGGGAACGTCCTGCGGGGCGCAGGAATCGAGTGCTCGCGCCTGATTGACGAAGCGACCGCCGCAAGCACGGTCCTGCAGATCGACAGTGGTGTGGTGGTCGATGTGGGCGGCGGGACGACCAAGCTGGCCGTCATCGAGGATGGCAAGGTCGTGTATACTGCGGACGAGCCGACGGGAGGAACACACTTCACGCTGGTCGTCGCCGGTGCGATGCACATCCCCTTCATGGATGCGGAGGCGCTGAAAACCAATGCGGCAGAGCAGGCGAGGCTGTTTCCCGCGGTGAAGGCGGTGATGGAGAAGGTCGCCACGATCGTTGCGAGGCATGTCACATCATACGGTCCGAAACGCATCTATCTATGCGGTGGTTCGGCCCGTTTTCCTGGGATGGCCCAAGTCATCGAGGACGTCACGGGGATCGAGACGGTCATCCCGGGCGAGCCGTTGTTTGTGACACCGATCGGCATCGCGATGAACAACGTCGCGGGGGAAATGGCGCCGTTGAGATAGGGAGCGGCCGAGGCTGTTGATTTGTCTCTGAATGAATGGTATGACGTGATCTCAGTGGGAGGTAGGGACAATGGTTGAGAAAGCGATTGGGTTCATTGAGACGGACAGCGTCGCGGCTGGGATCGAGGCAGCCGACGCGGCAGTCAAGACGGCTTCAGTCGAGCTCCTTGAGGCGCGTTCGATCTGTCCCGGGAAGTTCATGGTCCTGTTCCGTGGCGACACCAGCCAGGTCAGCAACGCCCTCCGCTCAGGCATCAAGACCGCAGGCGCTACCGTCGTCGACACCCTGTTCCTGCCAAACGCCCATCCGGCGATATTCACCGCCTTGGATCTCAGTTCGGAGACCACGAACGGGGCAGCCCTGGGCATCATCGAGACGGTGACTGCTGCGTCATGCATCGTGGCATCGGATGCCGCCGCGAAGGCCGCCGACGTCAACCTGCTGGAGTTGCGTCTTGCCAATGGCCTGGGAGGCAAGAGCTTCCTGCTCATGGAGGGTGAGGTCGCCGACGTCGAAACTGCGGTGGCGGCTGGTTCTCTGCGACCCACCGAAGACGGTCTGCTTGTCCGGAAGACTGTCATCACACACCTTGCCGAGCAGGTGAGGGAAAAGATCGTATGACTTCCGAGGAAATCATACAGCGCGTCCGGGCAGCAGGTGTCGTGGGTGCGGGCGGCGCAGGATTCCCGACGCACGTCAAGCTGGCTGCCAGGAACATTGACACCGTCATTGCCAATGGAGCTGAGTGTGAGCCAATGCTGCGGTGTGACCAGCAGCTCATGGCAGCTCATCCAGAGCTTGTCGTCCGCGGGATGCGCCTGGTGATGCAGGCAGTTGGGGCCGGCCGTGGGTTGATCGCGGTCAAGGAGCACTATGCAAGTGCCGTGAAGGCCCTGCAGGCAGAGCTGGACCGCCAGAAGGACGCCGACGATGCACGGGCATGGCCAGTGAGCCTCTACATCATCGAGCGCAGTGTCTATCCGGCAGGTGACGAGTTCTGCCTGGTCTACGAGGTGACGGGGAGGCTCATTCCCGAGGCGGGGCTTCCTCTGAACGTCGGCTGTGTGGTACAGAATGTCGGAACGCTGGCAAACATCGCACTGGCCGTGGATGATGGCGTCCCGGTGACCCATCGGTACGTGACCGTCAACGGTGAGGTCAAGTCACCCCGCACCATCAACGCGCCTCTCGGCATGTCATTCGACAAGGTTATCGAGTGTGCCGGCGGCTATACCCGCAATGAAAGCGAGCTGAAGGTCGTCGTCGGAGGGCCGATGACCGGGCATATCGTGAAAGACCTGAAGGCGGAGACGATCACCAAGACGACGGGGGGCATCCTGGTCCTCCCCACGGACAACGAGGTCGTCCGGTTCATGTCCCGGTCCCTCGACCTGTGGACAAAACGAGGGAAGGCCAGCTGCGACCAGTGCCGCGACTGCACGGTCCTGTGCCCGCGGCATCTGCTTGGCCACGATTTCAGCCCTCACGAGATCATGCGCGCAGGTGCCTACGGTATCAACGTCAAGAACAGCGTCCTGACGGGTGCAGTCATGTGCTGCGAATGCAGACTGTGTGAGGCATACTCATGTCCGCTGGAGCTTTCGCCCATGCAGTTCTACCAGAAGATGAAGCGCGAACTGGCAGCCGCCGGGTGGAAGAACGAGGTGCATCATCGTGCCGATCTGTCGCCCGACGACTTCCGCGAGGGGCGCCTTGTGCCCACGGAGCGCCTGGTCGCCCGCCTCGGCGTCGGCACCTACCACGCGTGGCCGGTCGCATGGGACGAGTCCGAGGTCCGCGCCGACCGTGTCGCCATCAGCCTCAAGCAGCACATCGGCGTTCCGGCTCAGCCAGTCGTCGCCGAGGGCGACATGGTGAGCATCGGCCAGCTCATCGCCGCTCCTCCGGAAGGGAAGCTGGGAGCCAGCATTCATGCCTCCATTGCCGGCAGGGTTTCCAGCGTAGGCGACAAGACGGTCGTCATCGAAGCCTGATGGCCCCGGTGACACCGGACAGCTGTTGATGAGCAACCGCCCGACGGCGCAAGAAGCTGTCGGGCGGTTTTCCAGTTCGGAAGGGGTTGCCCCGCGTCAGGAGTCTTCGGAGGTCAGATGAGCCTTAGCCACAGATCCTGCCACGTTGACTGGATCACGCGCCGAGCTGAACGGCGGCGAGTAGCATAGCTGCAAGTTGTCCAGATCACCCACGTGGGCGCCGAAGTAGATTGCCGTCGCGATGATATCGATGCGCTTGGCAATCCCGTCACGTCCTGCAGCCTGTGCTCCAAGCACCCGGCCGTCAGACCCGTACAAGAGTTTCAGATGGATGGGGAAGGCGCCGGGATAGTACTCGGCATGGCTCATGGGATGGATCAGGATCGAGCTGAACGGGATGTTCCTGCGCTGCAACTGCGCGGAATTGGCCCCCGTCGAGGCGCAGGAAATGTCGAAGAGCTTCAAAACCGAACTGCCCTGTGTGCCGGGATACTGCTCGCTCCAGCCACCGCCGACTCCGGCAATGTTGGCAGCTGCAATGCGAGCCTGCTGATGAGCGGGACCGGCGAGCGGTATCGCCATTGCTACTCCCGAGACAGTATGGGTGACTTCAATGGCATCCCCGACCGCGTAGATATCCGGGTCCGACGTCCGCAGGCTGGGTGAAACCGCAATACCTCCCGAATCGCCAATCGCGAGACCGGCGTCTCGTGCGATGCGTGAGAGTGGGCGGACGCCGACGGCCACGACGACGAAATCCGCGTCGATGCCACCCCCGCCCGCCAGGACAGCTGTCTGTCCACCACCAGCGCGGGCACTGAAACGCTCAACATGCTGTCCCAGGCGAACGGAAATGCCATGTTTCTCCAGCTCTTGCTGAGTGTAGACTGCGATGTCCGGGTCCACAAAGGAGATCGTCTGGGCGGCCTCCTCGACGATCGTGGCGTTGAGCCCCCGCTTATGCAGAGCTTCGGCCATCACACAGCCAACATAGCCACCGCCAAGGATGACGGCGGAACGAGCTCCACCCTGGATGAGTGCTGCGATCCTGTCCATATGCGGGATCGACCACATTGGTATGACGTTTTCTCCATCGATGCCGGGGATCTGGGGCCAGACAGGCTCTGCGCCCATGGCGAGGACGAGCTTGTCGTAGTGTTCAATGCCCCGTGTGCCTGTAGCAGTGTTGCTCACAGTAATCGTGTGCGCAGAGGGATCGATGCCGACGACTTCGCTCTGGAGGTGGACATCGATGCCATGCTTGGAACGCAAGGAGTCGGCCGATTCGACGAACAGCGCAGAACGGTCTGCGATGGTTCCCTCAAGATAGTACAGCAGGCCGCAATT
>JAPLGJ010000044.1 GCA_026390215.1 Caldisericota bacterium | reverse complement strand
CCAGGAAACGGTCACGTTCGTCAAGCAGACCGACGGTTCGTGGAAGGGCAGTGTCCGAACGACGGGAAGCGCACGTGCCTGGGAGGCCACAGTCAGCTGGGAAGCGATACAACAGTTGTCACCCGACCTCCTGAGCTCACTCGGGCGGGGCTACTTCATGACGTCAGCGGGAGCCCCCGAGTTCGGCACGTTCGATCAGATACTCGTGCTCATCAGCGCAGCCTCAAATCCGGTTCCAGAAGGCAAGGGGGCACTGCGCATTTTCATTACCAGCATGAAGGACGGTAGTCAGCAGGATGTCGTCAGCATCCCCTTGACCCTTCGTCTCGGACAGTGAAGGACGACGCTTGAACAACTCACCAACCCTGCTAGTCTAACCAGTGCAGGGGAATGCCCTGAAGAAGCGAGGTTGCTGCAGCTTCCGCGTCCGATGAGGGACCTGATCCTGCAAATGGTGACGGGAGGGCCGAGCGTAGGCCCTCCCGTCACTGCGTTCGACCTACTGGTTCCGCGGGCGCTGTGAGCTGCTGATGACCCTGTCTTTCCAGGTCGCGCGCCGCGCCAAGGACTGCGCCATGGATCGGAATGCAATGAACACGCAAATGGGCTGTCCCAGGATCCAGGTCAGGCTCAAGGCCCACGAGAAGTGGAAGCGCACTGCAATGATGCTCCACTGTAGCACTGACAGTCCTACCGCTCCCAGCGCCGTCACGATCCCCTGAAGTGGGATGACGTATCCACAGACAGCGGCCACCAAGACTGCGACCGGGGCACTGTAGACCATGAGCACGAAAAGCCACACGAACGCGAACAACAGCGCGTTGTGGTAGAACACGGCGTACAGGTTCTTGGAAAACCCCTGAACGCACCCGCGCAGCCCATGGTACATCCGGCAGGTCACCCGTCCGGTGCCGTCTGCAAGACGCCACCGCATTCCGGATGCCTTGATGAGGCGGGCGAGGGATAAGTCGTCGACCGCATTTGAGCGGATGCGCCCAAATCCTCCGATTTGCTTCAGCGATGCCGTGCGGAACATCATATACTGCCCGATGGCCGACGCGAGCAGTGGTGTCTTTGTGTGAAATGCCAGCCACATCGGCAGCAGCGCGAAAAACGACCACACAGCCATCGGAACGGTCAGGAGTTCTCCGAACGTACCGACGATCTCACGCGGGATGGCGGACAGCAGGTCAAGTTGCCCTGCAAGCATCGCAGCAACTCCGTTGAGCACAGCAGACGGATGCTGCCGAGTGTCCGCGTCGACGTACAGCACATACTCCCCGTCAGCGTGTTCCAGCAACTGCTGACAAGCCCAGTGCTTGCCGATCCATCCTGCAGGCAGGGGACGACCTTCCAGCACACGAAGCCTTCTGTCGGCAGCGGCAAGCCGGCACAGGATTTCCTGGGTGCCGTCTGTCGAATCGTCGTCGAGAACAAGCACATCAAGATCCGGGTAATCCTGAGCGAGCAGCGACGTGATGCACTGTTCGATCGTACCTTCTTCGTTCCGCGCAGGCACCAGGATAGAAACGCGAGGTACGCGCGGCAGTGCAGCAAATTCTTCCAGATGCCGCAGCGTGAACCAGTTGCTGACTTCGATGATGGTGGTGACGACCAGGAACCCGATGACCGTCCACTGCTGGGACGCCCAGAATGCTCTCATCATTCCCGATGGCGTCGCTTGGCAAACGGGCGGTGGAGATCCGGCATGTGACGCAGGATGAGGAGACCGTAGTTGGCAATCCCTGTGACAAGCACCGGAGCCGAGGGATATGCCCACAGGAGATAGACCAGTACGAGACACCATCCCAGCATCAGCGTCCAAGCGTCCTCCAGTCGCACAAACACGATGAGCAGGAAGAGAACAAGCCCGAAGAATATGGGCACGCGCCAAGCAGTCAGTGCCGTCCAAACGCCAAACGTCACCGTGATGCCCTTGCCGCCGCGACCTCGCAGAAACGGCGAGAACATGTGTCCGCACACCGGGGCAAGCATGATGGGGATGAGAGCCCATCCGGTCACCTGCCACTGCCAGTACGCCAGTGCTACGGGGACAAGCCCCTTCATCCCCTCAAGGAGGACGGCCAGCATCCCTACGACCGGACCGGCCACGCGCCACGCATTGGCGGCGCCGGGGTTGCGATCGCCGGCTTCACGCGGGTCTCTGTGGGCCACAAGTCTTGCCAACATGACCGCAGTCGGCAGCGATCCCATAACAAACCCGACGACAGTCCACAGGACCACCACCCAGGACGAGGGTTCGCCCGGAAGGAGCAGGGGCTGCGGCCCGTGGAGAACTCCGTACAGCGTGATCGTACCTCCCGTCACGCCTGCGCCCTCAGAGCACCTGTCCCGCTTGCGAAGGGTCGATGTGGCAGCAGTCAGCAAGCACAGTGGCGATGCCGTCCTCAGACACACCCGGGAACGACACTCCCGCGACCAGCGACCACGACTCGACATGCTGCACAGTCTCGCTAGGCTCCAGCGTGCGCAGGGGAGACAGCGTCTCCATCTCCAGCATGAAGTCCGTCGTGTAACTCTCGTAGTTCACGCCGAAGTCCGGGTATGCCTCACCCGGCACAAACGGGAAACGCTTGATAAACACTGAATGCCTGTTGAAGTACGCAGCCCAGCCGGCCTCATTTGTGATGCCCAGCTTGAACGGTGGTTTGGCCGTCGGATCCTGATGCAGCACGACAAACCGGTCTCCCCAGTGAACGCGCACATCGTCCATGTGGGCATAGGGCCACAGGGCAACGCAACGGTTGGGCAGCAATCCGGTATCGACGCGTGTCTGTGGAATGACCTCAACGCCCCCGGGCGCCATCACGGTGATGGCCCACACGGCCAGGCGGACCGGCCACAGTCCCCGGTTGGTCAGGCGGTGCGTCACGGTCACGCCTGTTCCCGTCAGGTCCAGTGACACTTCCATCTCCTTCTGGACCCCTGTCGCCGCTTCGATCGGCTGTTTCAGGAGAATGCTGTGTTCCCAGTCCTCGCAGGGAACCGGCGCGTTGTCCGGCTGATACGTGCGCGGACTGGCTTCGGGGCTGTGCCACAGGCGGTGGCCACCGAAGGTGTGCCAGGTGCCGCCGCCAGTGATCCCATCCTCGTCACGGGCCTCGCACAGAACGTTGTCTTTGCCCACGAACCCATACCGAACTATCCGGGGCCCGACGTCCGTCGTCACGACCAAATCCACTGCACCGTTGCTGAGCCGCCTGCAATGGGGCCAGCCGCGAAATATCACCTGTTCAGTCATCGTCTCCTCCATTACTGTCCGGCGATCCACGTGTGCGATCACTCATCAGTCGAGCATGCCTGCTGACATCGACGGGATTTCTTGCCAAACGATCGGCAGTGTTCCCTGTCAGCACCACAGGATGCTCACGATTTCAGTGTATGCCGGCCAAAGCAGCATGCAAGAAGCACGGCCATCAGGAGTCACCTCGCAACAATCGGTGGCAGGAAATGAACCCTGCCACCGATTTTCCAGAATGTGTAGACCTGACCCCGGGATGATCAGCCGATGATGGCCTTCTCGGTCAGCAGCTCGCCACAGGCGAAGCGGCGGAAGTTGTAGTGCTCGATGTCGATGCTGGGCTTGCCACCCATGATGTACTCGGCCAGCAGCCTGCCGACGATGGGGCCCATCATGAAGCCGTGTCCCGAGTAGCCGTTGGCCTGGAAGAAGCCCGGGACCTCGTCGATGGGGCCGAGCACGGGGTGAGCGTCGGGTGAAGAGACATAGTAGCCTGCCCACTGGCGCATAAGCTTGACACCTGCAAGGCGCGGCACGATCTCTGTGGCCTCCCTGGCGAACTTGGTCAGGAACTCGAACGTGGAGTCGACGTCTGTGGCATTCTTCTCGCCGGTGTCGGTGCCACCCACGACGTTGCCGCGGTGTGTCTGCAAGTAGTAGAGTGAGTTCTTGACCAGCATGGGGCCCAGAAACTGCTCCAGAGGCTCGGTCGCCATAATCTGGTGCTTGTCGAGGCGGTACGGCAGGTCGACGCCGAGCATGGCGGCAATAGCTTGTGACCCCGGTCCAGCGGCGTTGACGACATTTCTGGTGTCGATGTTGCCCTGGGTCGTATGCACGGTGAACGTGTGGGCTGGGGTGCCCTCGATGGCAACAACAGCAGTCGTCGTCAGGATGTCCACCCCCAGGCGCCGTGCCGCTTGCGCATAGCCGGTGACCGTGTCGAAGGGGAAGGCCATGCCGTCCTTGTCATACCACTGGCCGGCCAGGAAGGAATCGGTGTTGAGCCACGGACAGATCTCCTTCGCCTCCTGGCGGTCGACCATGTGACTCATGACGCCATACTTGTTCTGGAGGGCGACGTTGTGTTTCGCCTTCTCCACAAGTTCAGGGGTGTCCCACAAAAACAGGTACCCGCACGCCTTGAAGTGGATGTCGTACCCCAGCTCGTCGGACATGTGCGCCCACATCTCCTCGGCTTCCCGCAGCAGGACAATCTGGTCAGGTCCCGTGAACTGAGCGCGGATGCCTGAACCACACCGGCCGGTAGAACCACTGCCCAGGTAGCACTCTTCCAGGACTGCAACATCCTTGTAGCCCCTCTTGGCAAGTTCGTAGGCGATGGCGAGTCCTGAGATGCCGCCCCCGATAATCACACAATCGTAGCTACTTCTCATCGTCCGCCTCCCTGCCCTTCACGAAAAAGCCCAGCGGAACGGGGTCGACCGGCGGACGTGCCGTGGGGGTCATGATCTGGTCGAGCGTCCGGTTCGTCTCGCGTGCCAGGATCTGTGCGGCAAGCAGAATACAGGTCTTGCCCTGACATGGCCCGAGGCCGAACTTGACGTAGCGCTTCAGCGACTGCAGGTCGACATAGCCTTCGTGGATGGCATCCGTGATCTCCTGCACCGAGATGTCTTCACACCGGCAGGCAATCGTCTTCTCGTCTTCTCTGGTCATGGCGTCACTCCACCTTGATGTTGCGCACCTGCTCACAGAGGGCGGGGTCATCGAATTCGACAGAAACGAGCGATGATCTGCTGACAGTGTCGGCAGCCAGTACGAACTTGACCCTCGCGCCTCCAAGCGAAGCTCCGTCGCGACCAAGCAGTGTGACGGTGCCACCCTTGACGGGCAGCGGAAGGTACTCATACGGGACCGTGACCGACGGCTTCGCCTTTGACTTGTCCTGGATGAAGATGGCAAGACCAGGGCACACCTTGAGGCAACTCATGCATCCCGTGCACTTCGCAAAGTCGACGCGCGGGATGCCGTTGATGCCGTCCATGCTGATGGCGTCGAACTTGCAGGCGCCGACACATGGGTCGCATGGGATCTCCTGGATGCACTCGATGACGGCGACGGGGCCGTTCTTCTCGCGTTCCTCGGAAGGGAGAAAACCCTCCTCGCGCAGATACGTGATATCGATGATTCCGGTTTCGAAGTGGCTCATTCAAGCACCTCGACACACTTGAGTCCGATACAGATCTTGGCGCCGAACGGTCCGGCCCGGAGGTCATCCAGGTTGTGCCTGGTCTCCTTCTGTTCCTCGACCGGCACATCCACGTGTCCAAGGTCGTACGCAGCCTGGAGTCCTGCGATCTTGCCTTCCATCATGGCAGTGGAGGCCTCTTCGATGCCAGAGGCGTCACCTGCGGCGAAGATGTCGGGATTGCTGGTGCGCATCGCCCAATTGCGCTTGGCGACCCAGCCACCCAGCTCACCCGTATAGGCGAGATCCAGCCTTGCCTGCTCCAGAAGCTCGGTGGAAGGTTTGAGCCCCGCAGACAGACAGATCGTGTCGCACTCGACACGCTGCTCGGTACCGGGAATCGGCTGCCACTTCTCGTCAACCTCGGCGATAATCGCCGCTTCGACGTGGTCCGTGCCGACTGCTTCCAGCACCGTATGACGCGTCATAATGCGGACACCGTTCCGGGCAATCTTGCTCGCGTGGACGAGATACCCTCCCACCCTTGGCGCGCCCTCAATGACCAAGGTGACCTCGATACCGGCCTGCATCAGCTGGTAGCTGACGATGAGGCCGACATTGCCCGCACCTACCATGAGGACCTTGTTGCCAGGCCTGATGCCATAGACGTTCATCAGCGTCTGCGCTGCCCCGGCCCCGAAGACGCCTGGCAAATCGTTGTTCCTGAACATCAGCATCTTCTCGGCCGCGCCGGTGGCGACGATGACCTTGCGCGGGTGGAACAGGACCGCGTGGTCCTGGTCTGCAGCACAGACATCTCCCTGGAACCATCCGAACGCAGTGAAGCCACGGTAGACCATGATGTTGGGCGCGGCAGTTACCTCTTCGATCAGCTTCTTCCCGATGGTGATGCCCCGCGTCCCGGCGTTCTCTTTCGCCGAGCCGAAGAACTTGTGCGTCTGCTTGACCAGCTGACCACCCAACTGAGGATTCTGGTCCAGCAGTATGACGTGCGCGCCGGATCTGGCTGCCCAGAGGGACGCTTCGAGACCCGCCGGCCCGCCGCCGATGACCAGGACTTCTGCTTTCTTCTCCTTGACACCCTTCATGGCAGCCTGTACGTCAGGGAACTTGCCCTCACCGTGCTGGGTTTCGACGTCCATCCCATCCCGGACCTGCAGGACGCAGGTACGCGCATTGGGAATGCCGTCGACACGCATCATGCACGATGAGCACTTGCCAATGGCGCAGAACATGCCCCTCGGACGGTAGAACCGGGAGGAGGTACTGTATTGCTTCACACCAGCCGCATACAGAGCCATCGCTATTGTTTCCTCGGGGTAGGCGGTGATCTCGTTGCCGTCGTACGTGACGTGCACCGGGTTTCCCCGGTTCCACGCAAGGATCGGATGCGTGGCGATGCGATTGTCTTCCACTTTTTTCACCTCTCCGATGCGAATTGATTTCCTACGCTTGCAGTATAGAAGCACACTCGCTTTTTTCTACAAGCCAGTGAAATAAACGACAGCTTTCGGGAAGACAACGACACTTCCGACCTCATAAAATCAGGCTTCAACGAGGTATCGGCCCCGACGATACTCCGGGTTGACGGCGAGATTGATGTTGTATTTTTTCGCACATCTATCAACATAGTGACGAACCAAGGTTCCAGGAGGCATAAGAGAAAAAGGCGAACTCCGACAAGAGGGTACGGTACCACAGCTCTACCGAAAAAGGCTCGTGCACGGTATCAATCTCACTACATTCGCGCGAGAAACAGGAGGTAAGAGAATGAGAAAGACCGTATCAGTACTGCTGGTTTGTATGCTTGCCGCGGTGCTCTTCCTTTCCGGCTGTGCCAAGAAGACCGGCGACACCGGACCCATCCAGATAGCGCTGCAAGCTCCCATCACTGGTGACTATGCCTATGAAGGTCAAATGGCGAAACAGTCGGTCGAAGTTGCCGCAGAACTTATCAACAAAGCCGGCGGCGTCCTGGGACGTCAAATCGAGATCACTGTCGTGGATGATGGTTCCAACCCCAAGGACAGTGCAATCGCCGCCCAGAAGGCCGTCTCAATGAAGGTTGTCGCCGTCATCGGCAGCTACGGTTCGTCGGTCACCGAGCCGGCTATCGACATCTATGAGAAGAACAAGATGGTCGCGGTAGGCTATGGCTGCACCGCTCTCCGCCTGACCGTGGACAAACAGCGCACCTACTTCTTCAGGACCTGCGGCCGGGACGATGCCCAAGGCCTGTTCTTTGCCAAGTACGCTGTCGAAACGATGAAAGCCAAGCGCATCGCCATCATGCACGACAACAGCACCTTTGC
>JAPLGJ010000057.1 GCA_026390215.1 Caldisericota bacterium | reverse complement strand
AGCAAAAAAAGTCAAGACCTTGCGCTTCTCTCGTCGCGCATGGCCTTCACTCTTCCACCCTCTGCGTGTCGAACGATCACATCATAGTCAGGACTGCTGCACTGTCAAGCGGACCAACCCTACTGCAGGTCCCACTCCACTTGGATGCGCCCGACAGTGGCAATCAAAAAGGCCCAGCCTGATGGCTGGGCCGGCATTCAAACCTGCATTATGACTGATCTAGCGCCAAGCCATCCGGATGCGGCCGATGATCGAGGAAACAAAGACGTCGACCATGGCACCTGACCGCGACGTCAGCGAAATGCGCGCCTCACTATCGACAAGTGCCACGGAACTCCCGGAGGTGGAGGCTGATCCACCCGGCGTGAAGTACAGGTCAACCTGTGTCTTGGGCGGGCTCTGCTCGGCACTTGTGAGGTGTACCGAATCGCCAGCAGTCGGCGAGCCGGTGACGAAACTGACGAACCCGGCTGCGCTGGTCAGTTCACGGCGCACGACGGCCCCGCCGGCCGACCGCTCATACGTGTAGTAGTTGGCAGCGGGGAAGAAGGACACCTTGACATACCTGCGGGTGAAAACAGCCGTCGACTGGACGTCGCGCAGGTCCTGCACGAGCTGGAAGGCAACACTCTCCACTTGGCGGCGCGCAAGGAATGTCCCGCCGTAGGCAAATGACGTGCCTGTCAACACGATGACCACCGCCATGACCACCATCAACTCGATGAGGGTGACCCCCCGTCGTCCGGCCTTCATCTCACGTCCACCCACACGTCCATCAGTTGAGGTCCGTGACCTCCTGCCACATGCGTTCGCCTGAGGGAAGTCGATTCAGCCCGTCCAACGTATATGCCTCGGAGACTAAATGGGGTTTGTCATAATCGCCATCAACGGGAAGGCCTGGAAGTCCGCTCTTGTACGTTACGTTGAAGTTACCACTCATATCAACGCTGTTGCGCGCAATCAGCGCGCCGTTGATGTCTGCCGTACCGCGCCCTGTGAATGAGCCACCCGTGTAGACAACGCCGTTGATCAGGCTGCAGCCTGTGTCCTTGGTGACATCGCCCGTAGCGATGATATTGACCAGCGTGCCAGCCGTACCAACCTCAACGTTGCCACTGATGAAGAACTTGCCGTCAATGACGATGGTGCCCGACAGGGCCGAGCTGCTCGCCAGCTTGACGTCACCGTCGAAGTAGTACACGGCCGTCGGGTCGATGAGTGCACTGCGCACATCGGACGTGATAGGCGTCATCGACGGGAGCTCATATAGCCCGGTAACCAGGTCCGTACGAGCTGCGGTGACCAGCTGGTCCACCTTGTAAATCCCCCGATTGATCTTGCCAAGGACAGAATCGCTTGTGTCGGTCCGACCGAGGACCGTCCCATCGTAAGGATACACACCACGCAAGTACGCGTCAAATTGCTTCTGCAAGCTAGCGATGTCGATCTCGGGGAATCTGATGGGCGGTTTTCCTGGAAACTTGTCACCGTCTGGGATGCCCCCTGTCACGGTGCCCGCGGCATAGGCATCTCCACCCACCAGACCACTGGCCTTCTGAATGTAGACGTCACCATTGGCAAATACGTCGCCGTGGATCTCCTGCGACGACCCCTTGATGACTAAATTGCCTCCCGTAAATATCCCATACCTGACGGCAAAAGTATCCGGTTCGCCAGCTTCTGACCAAGTTTGGCTGTGTGTCCACACTGCCACTGCGTTTGAGCGCACGGCACGGCGTGCGACGTACGCACCGTTGCCCGCCATGTATATCGATGGAACTGAAGGCGGGTAGACCACGCCAATGGATGTAACCTGAATATTGCGGGAGTAGACGACATTGTAGGGGTCTGTTGCGTCGATGACCTTGAGCGTTCCGATGGCCTGAACCGTCTCCTGATACGTGCCATGTACCGCACCGTCGGCTTCAGCCGGACGAACCGTTGTAGTGCCGTTCGCAAATGGAACTGCCCATGTCTCCGTTCCCTTGCTCTGCGAGATATCCATGAGCATGTTGCTCAGGCCAGTCTCAGCAATGTTGAGGGCCGACTTGAAATAGGCATCTGTCTTGGTCACATGGCTCTCGGTCGTCAGCTGGCTGACGAACATCAGCGCCGAGATGAACAACAGCGCCCCAACCAGCGTTACGGTCAACAGAACGAACCCCGGACGCCGCTCAATTCGCCGAATGTCTCTCATGGGTATCTCCCTCCGGAGCAGTCGTGCTGCTCTCGATATCACGTTCCCTCATATAGTGTACGGACAGACGTTTGAAGCACGTAGCTGACCGTCTGCGCCGCTCCGCCCGAACCATATTGTGCGACCAGAATGGTGACCACGCGTGAACCGCGCTGGATGAAATGCAGTGCAGCAAGAGACGAGATCTCCTCGGTGACTGCCGTGATGGTAGGCGTGCCCGTTTCAGTCCACACACCACCGCCGGCATCGACGACTTGGATCTCCCGACGCTGGACATGACAGTAATCGCCGTTCACGACTCGGCTATAGGTGACGCGGTGCCTCGTCTCGCTGGGAGACGGCGTCGCGATGTAGTCAAAGGTAAGCACGTCGCCCATGGTGTTCTGGGCGGGCAGGCTGACGCTCGTGGCCTGACGCAGATTCGTCGTCATGACGTCGGCCGCAAAGCGGAAATTCTGCTGAAGCGCCTGCCGCACGCGCTCGGTCCGCCACAAGTCGGTAATGCGGAAGTTGACCGCGAACACCGCACCCAGCAGGATGACGGTCACGGCCACCACGATCATGACTTCGATGAGCGTAAACCCGGCGCGGCGTTTCATGAGACGCTCCCGCAAGTGTCCACGGCTGCAAATGGAACTGCAATGGTGCCGCCCGACCGAAACAGGACGCGGTCGACGCCGTTCTGCTTGTACCAGATGACTATCTCGTAGTCGAACTTGGTGCGCGCGTCTCCCTGAAAGGTCCGATACAGGGTCTCATCCAGTGCCGTGCTCCAGACATCAGAACCATCGGGAGTGCTCACGTCGTACTGGACCACACGCACCTGCCTGCTGAACAGCGGGTAGGCCTCCTTCTCGAGGACAATCCGATAGTAGTAGAAGGTTCCCCCGGGTGGCACCCCAGGCAGATCAGTCCGCGTTACTCCATCCCAGGAGTACCATATTCCACCGTCCTCCCAATAGAGGGGATCCCCGGTGACCTGGTCGATCCCGTACCGCTCGACGACGATGTTGCTCCCCAGCAATACGTCAGTATCGGTCGGTATCGCCGGCATGGCTGTGGTCCCCGCCACATACGTGGTACCGATGAGCGTAACGCCGTCAACCATAAAGTCCGTCCGAAGCTTTCCGGAGTCATACATCCAGAACTTCTCATCGTTACCCCGCGCAGCAGCGTCATAGTTCTCTGCCATCGCGTCGCGAGTCGGATAGGGATAGTTGACGTCCTGGTAGCCCACCGCCGGGTCGGCATCCTTTCCAAACACCAGCTGGTTGAGTACGCTCGGCGCAAGGTTCTTGAGGTCCTCCACCTGGAACTCGGCCAGGTTCTGCGCCATGGTCACCAGCTGGGCCTGCTTGAAGCCGGTCACGCCACGCGCGAACACACCTGACAATCCAATAAGGAGGATGAGCAGAATCGCAGCGGCAACTACCACTTCTACAAGAGTGAAGCCCCTCGGATTGTGAAAAAGTCCCCGGGGGGTGAAGCCACTGCGACGGCATGAAGAGCGAGAGGCTGAAGTCGGACCGTGAGGCGACACTACTGCCCTTGATCCAACGTATGACTGGTGCGCTGCTCTATCGCTCATCGTTTGCCTCACTTGCTTACCTGTACTAACCATATACCAGTTTGCAGCATTTGCAAGTCCATATTGCGAAGCATCTCGCGGACCCACCACCGTGCCCTGAAGCCCAGGAAAACTGACCGGCTTTCCGCGACCCCAGAACTCTTCCTCTCTCGCCGGAGCCCTCACGGGCTCCGGCGAACCAAACCACCTTACTACTTCGGAGGTCTTTACCAGCTGACCCCAAAGGCAGTAGCGTTCCTCGGCCTATGGGGCAGGAACCGCGCCCACAGTAGCGCAATACGATACGGTCGAACTGCCATCCGTGCGGTACATGACCGGAGTCAGGGCGATCTTGGTATCAACATAGACGACCCAGTTTATGCCGTCAGTATCCGACAGGTACTGGATCGCATCTGCGAGTAGGGACGAGAATGGGTTGACCATGCTGGTCATGGTACCGGCCTTGAGGTACTCGATGGGCCCCTTCTCACCCACAGCATTTGTGTTCGCCACGACGTTCTGGACAGCGCCGGCGACGGTGCCGGAGAGTTCCCCGAAAATACGGTTCCCAGGGGTGATGACGGGCAAAGCACTGGTTACTATCGGGTACGCACCCCAGTCGGTCTTGAAGGTCTCAAGGACCGTTGCCAGCGTCGCAAAATCAGACTGCAGGCGCGACTTCTTGGCACGCTCGGTCATCTTGAGGTAGTTGGGGATGGCAATTGCTGCAAGAATAATGATGATGGCGATAACCACCATCAACTCGATCAGTGTAAATCCCTTTCTCTTCACTGCTTCCTCCTTGGAAGTCTCTTTAGGTTTCCTGCCTGCTCCCGAGCCCTTTGGTTCAAGGCGACGGGTGCTCTTGGCAGGTCGTCACTATGTCCATGATGTTGACTGCGATTTCACGTGATGCCAATGCGGGCTTTTCGCGAATTGGTCACTGGTGTGTTGTCGCCTCCTTACCGTTGACTGATTCCCGGACATGATGTCCAATCATTTGACCAGGCCGGTTACGCCACCCAGCTCCATCGGCCCCTGGCGTCCACAGTATCGGGACCGACTTCTCAGCAATTCCTGCAGAGAAACGCCCTTCGGATTGAAACTAACATCCTCAGGGGGAACGTTACCCTGTAATGAAAGTAGAACACGTTTCATTTTTTTGTCAAGTATTCGTCCACAATGTCCGTCCCGCCGCTCTGCCACTACACCGTGGGTTCGGTCGCGGACTCGACGATGCCCGACTGGCGGTCAGTGCGCACCAGATATCTTGCACTCCCGGATGTCCCCATCCTGACGTAGAGGACCCATGCGGTACCGGCCGCATCTGTGGCATAGCGATACTGGGGATCGGATGACGAGGCGACAAAGGGATTTGTCATGCTGGACAGGGCCGCGGCTCCAATGTAGATGATGGGGGCGGTATCGCCGTGGACCGTCTTGGCTCCCGCCACATTCGTGAGCGCAGCGCCGGAGCCCTCGGTCGTGAGCTCACGGTAGACCCCCGTGTCGTTTGATGCGATGGCCTGGGAACCGGCCGCCGCCAGCGGGTAGTGGCCCCAGTCGGTGCGGAAGGTCTCCAGCACCGTGGCGAGGTTGGTGAACTCCGCCACGACCGCCGAGCGGCGCGCCTTGTCCATCATCCTGAGGTACGACGGTATGGCGAACGCCGCCAGGATAATGATGATGGCAATCGCCACAATCAGGTCAAGCAGTGTGAACCCTTTGCGGTTCAACCTCCAACCTCTCTTCTCGTCAGGAGATGCCGCCCGCCATCGTGAAGATGGGCAGGTACAGGGAGATCAGCACCCAGCCGATCATGCCGCCCACGACGATCATGAGGATGGGGTTGAGGGAGTTGGTCAGGTTGTCCGCCGCGGCGTCGACCTCGACCTGGTAGAACGTCGCGACTTTCGCGAGCATGGTCTCAAGGGAGCCGGATTCCTCGCCGACCGTCGTCATCTGGATGACCATGGGCGTGAAGAACTGCGTCTCAGCCATGGCCGCGCTGAGCGCGGCGCCACTCTTGATGGAGTCGATGACCCGGTCGATGGTCGCCGCAACGACGGTGTTGCCCATCGTGCCGCCCACCATCTCCAAACAACTGATGAGCGGGACGCCGGCGCCGAACAGGGTCGCCAGCGTGTCGGTGAAGCGGGCCATGGAGGTCTTGAGCACCAGGGGGCCGATGACCGGCGCCTTCAGAGCTGTGCTGTCCTTCCAGTGGATGCCCCGGGGCGTGCGGAACCACGCACGGGCGGTGAAGAAGACGACCGCGACGATGACGAGGAGGACGTACCACCGGTGGACCAGGTAGTCGCTCATCGCGAGCGTCATGCGCGTCGGGAGGGGCAGGGGCACGTTCAGGGCGGTCAGGAAGCCGACAAACTGCGGAAGGACAAAGATGAACAGGCCGATGACGATGAGGACGCTCGCCGTAATGACGATCAGCGGGTAGTTGGTCGCACTCCTGATCTTGCGCTTGAGCTCCGCCTCGCGCTCGAGGAAGGTGGCCATCTTGAGCAGGCTGTTGCCCAGGTTGCCCGACGCCTCACCCGACCGGACCATGGCAGTGTACAGGGTGCTGAAGACTCCGGGGTAGTTGTCCATGGCCGTCGACAGGGGCAGGCCGGACTCGACCCTCTTCTTCAGATCGTCCGTGATCGTGCGCAGTCTCTTGCTGCTCACCTGTTTGGCCTGGATGTCCAGCGTCTTCGTAATGGACAGACCTGCGTTGAGCATGGTACCCATCTGCGACGTGAAAATGGACATGTCCTTGGCAGCGATGCCTCCGCCGGAGGCGAGCCTGCCCTGCTGTGCCTCGCCGGCAGGGCCCGTACTGCGCACGGCGAGGCGGCTGTCCGAGCTCCTGGCCGCGTTGATGTTCACCGGGACAAGACCCTTGCCGCGGATGAGTTCGGCGGCTTCGTGGGTATTCGCCGCGTTGACGGTACCGCGCTGGGTCGAACCCGAACGGTCAGCCGCAACATACGTGAAGGTTGCCATAGGTGCCTCCTCTCAGTGTGTTCAGGTGCGTCCCAGCAGGCGCTGGAGTTCCTTGGGGTCGAACGCGTGATCGATCGCATCCTCGTAGCTGATCACGCCACGCTCGTACAGTCCCTTGAGCGACTGGTCCATGGTCATCATGCCCATCGCCGTGCTGGTCTGCAGGACCGACTGGATCTGGTAGGTCTTGCCCTCGCGGATGAGGTTCTTGATGGCGGGGGTCGCCAGCATGACCTCAGATGCGAGTACCAGGCCGTCGTTGCTCTTGCGCACCAGGAGCTGCTGGGTCATAACCGCCGACAGGACGTTGGCGAGCTGGACCTTGATCTGTTGCTGCTGATACGGCGGGAACACGTCTACGATGCGGTCGATGGTCTGCGCGGCGCTGTTGGTGTGCAGTGTCGCGAACACCAGATGGCCGGTCTCCGCAGCGGTCAGAGCAGCCCCGATGGTCTCGAAGTCGCGCATCTCGCCGACCAGGATGACGTCGGGGTCCTCGCGCAGGGCACTGCGCAGGGCGTTGGCGAAACTCTGAGTGTCCGTGCCCAGCTCGCGCTGGACGACGATGCTCTGCTTGTGCTGGAAGAGATACTCGATAGGGTCCTCGAGGGTCACGATGTGCGTCTGCCGTTCCTGGTTGATGCGGTCGATGACCGAGGCCAGCGTCGTCGACTTGCCATGACCGGTCGGCCCGGTGACCAGAACGAACCCGCGGTTCAGCTTGGGGAACGCGAACGCTGCCGCGGGCAGGCCCAGCGTGTCCATGCCCGGGACCTCGTAGGGGATCTTGCGCAGGGCCGCCGCCATCGTCTCGCGCTGGCGGAACACGTTGATGCGGAAGCGCGCCAGCCCCTTGATGCCATAGCTGAAATCGTACTCCATGCTCTGCTTGAACAGCACCTTCTGGTGATCGGTCATGATGGGGAACATGAGTTCCTCGACACGCTCGGGTGAGAGCTTCTCGGTGCCGAGAGCCACCAGCTTCTTCTGAATACGCAGGATGGGGGGCAAACCGACCTGAAGATGGATGTCGGTGGCATTCTTTTCCGTGGCGACTGTCAGAATCGTAGAGAGATCGATACGGTGTAGCTCTGTCTCGGCAATCATTGGGGCTCCTTCAGTCTGATTCGACGGTAGATACCACGCGCAGGACTTCCTCGAGGGTGATGATGCCTTCCCTGGCCTTGACCAGGGCGTCCTCGAGCAGGGTGCGCATTCCATGGCTGCGTGCGGCCTGAGAGATGTCGCGCGCGCTGGCCTTGTGAAGGACGAGGCGGCGCAGTTCGTCGTCCACCTTCATCATCTCATGAATGCCGGTACGCCCACGGTAGCCTGAACCACCGCACTTCGGACAGCCGACACCCTTGTAAAACGTGACATCTTCCAGCTTGCCCCGCGTACTGAGGCCCAGACCTTCGAGGGCCGAGGCGGGCGGGACGTACGCCTCCTTGCACTCGGGGCAGATCTTGCGTGCCAGGCGCTGGGCCGTAGCCCCGATGAGTGACGACGCGATGAGGAATGGCTCGATGCCCATGTCGATGAGTCGCGTGGCGACCGAAGGCGCATCGTTGGTGTGCAGGGTCGACAGGACGAGGTGCCCGGTCAGAGCTGCCTCGATAGCGATCTGCGCCGTCTCACCATCACGGATCTCGCCGATGAGCACAATGTTGGGGTCCTGACGCAGGATACTGCGCAGGCCGTTGGCAAAGGTCATGTCCGCCTTGATGTTGACCTGCACCTGGTTCAGCCCGTCCATCTGGTACTCGACGGGGTCCTCCACGGTGACAATATTCTTGCCGGGCGTGTTGAGGCGGTTGAGTACGGAGTACAGGGTCGTCGTCTTGCCTGCGCCGGTGGGACCGGAGATGATGATCATCCCATACGGCTGGCTGATGACGTTGTTGAACAGGGTCAGCGTATCATTGAGGAAGCCAAGGTTCTCAAGCGGCACCATGGCACTGGTCTTGTCCAGGATACGCAGAACGATCTTCTCGCCGTAGATGGTGGGCAGGGAGCTGACGCGGAAGTCGATGGCCTTGGTGTCGATGCGCAGGGAGATACGGCCGTCCTGCGGCTTGCGCCGCTCGGCGATGTCCATGTTGGCCATGATCTTGAACCGCGAGAGCACGCCGGGCTGGATGTTGCGCGGCAGTTTCTGCTTTTCCAGCAGGATGCCGTCGATACGGTAGCGGATGCGCAGGTGGTCCTTCTGCGGTTCCACGTGGATATCCGACGCGCGCTCCACGATTGCCTGAGTGATGATGGTGTTGACCAGCCGGATGACAGGCGCGTCCTGGCCCATCTCGCGCAGCTGCTCGATGCTGACCTCTTCGCCAGTCTCAGCGATGATCTCGGTCTTCGCCTCCGAGCTGGCCTCCTTGATGGAGTTCCCGACGAGGTAGTACTTCTCGATGGCACCGTAGATCGCGTTCTTGGGGGCGACAAAGAACCTCGTCTCGCGTCCGTACGTGGCGAGCAGGTAGTCCATCAGCTCGATGTTGGTCGGGTCGCTGAGTGCGATACTGACGACGCCCTCTTCGCGCTTGAACGCGACGAAACCGTAGCGCTTCGCACGTTCCTGGTCCACGATCGCCAGCACGTCCGACCCGATCTGCTCCGCCATGATGTCCACAAATGGCATGTGCCACTGTTCTGCCAGGACCTGCGCTTTGATGTCGTCGTTGATGAACCCCTGATCGATGAGGATCTTCAGCAGTGGTTCGTTGGTGTGCTGCTGAGCGGCGATGGCTCCGTCCAGAGCCTGCTCGTTGATATACCCCCGTGCAATCAGGATGCTTCCTACTGACCGTCTGTTCTCCACGTGTCCTCCGCGCTCTACGGTTTTGCGATCTTGGAGCCTTCGCTCCCACACCTGCCGAGCAGTTCTTCAGTGTCACGGAAGCCGGGCGAGGACTCGCCCACTTCCTGGAACAGCCGCGCCGCCTCCTGGCTGTTGCCCTGTCCCAGGTGGACCACGGCGGTACGATACGTGAGAACCAGCCTCGCCTCGTCCGTGACGTTCGGCAGGTGCGCGGCGTGATCAAGCTCCCGGGTCGCCAGTTCGGGGAGTCCCAGGTGAACGAACGCAAGGGCCAGAGGCAGGTAGAACCGTGGGTCCCCTCCCCCCCTCACCGTTCCGGAACTCATCGCGACCGCCTCTTCGTAGCGACCGCCCGCAAATGCGGCCCATGCCGACACCAGGCGCCGGTCGCCAGACCCGGCGGTGATACCAGGCGTCTCGGCGGCTGCCTTGTCCACCAGCCCTTCGACGTCTGCGGGAGACAACTGCGACAGCGAAGCCACGTCGGCGATAAGGTCGTATGCGCCGCATACGAGAATCGCCCCCAGGGCGCGCTGGACGGTGTCGGGATCCCCGGGATGAGCCCGGATGGCGGCAACGAAGTACCCTGCAGCGGCATCGTGAACCCCAAGCTGTTCGGCCGCCAGACCCAGCCCATATCTGCTCTCGAAGTCCGTGGGGACGACGCGGGCAAGCTTCTCCAGCAGGGACCGGCCATCGGTAACCTCCTGCCGGTGGTCGACCAGGTACTGGATGAGATAGGCCGTGTTGCTCGTATCATGCTCCTTGCCCATGAGCCCCACCAGTTCGGTGAACTCAACCATGCTGGGGGTGCCCAGCACAAGCAGGGATTGGACGACCTTGCGCCGAACCGTCGGATCGATGGCCATCGCCAGGATACGACGC
This sequence comes from Caldisericota bacterium, assembly GCA_026390215.1. Classification (GTDB taxonomy): domain Bacteria; phylum Caldisericota; class Caldisericia; order Cryosericales; family Cryosericaceae; genus Cryosericum. Next base: position 1,190 of record JAPLGJ010000057.1, on the reverse strand, counting down.
AGGATGGCCGACTTCTCCGCGCTGAGCGTGACACGCTGGAACAGCCCCTCGTTCTTCTGGAAGGTGGACTCATCGACATCCGCGCGCGCCAGACGTTCGACGATCGCGGCCTCCAGCGCCGGCGCTTTCGCCATGTCCACGTCCTGAGTGAGCCGGTCGACCAGCTGGTCCAGGACACCCAGTTCCGCCGCGGCGGCAAGGACCTCCCGCGCACAGGCGTCCTCAGCCAGACAATGCTCCAGAACATGAACAAGCTGGCGCACGATGCCTTCGGTAGAGACGGATGAGGCGGCCTGCCCTATCATGCCCAGCTCTTCCCGTACATACGATGTGATATCTCCCCGTTCGAGCAGGAGTTCAGCCTTGCGCGTCCTCAGTTCGGGAGCCATGTCCGCGCCGTCGGCGGACAGGACGATGGAAGCAATCTGCGGGTCCTGGAAATCGATCCGGGTTCCCAGCTCGGCAGCCTCTTCGACGATGAACAGGGGAAGCCGTGTGTAGCCACTGCTTCCCAGCCACGTCAGCAGGTCACCGAGGACCCCTGCGTCCTGGGGACTGCGCAAGAAGTTGAGATACAGGGCTCCCAGCGACAGCGGGATGGTCACACTGCCCGCATCGGAAAGGCGCTGCATCAAGTCCTCCCGCTCCATCGTTCCCCGGCTGATGTCCCTGAGAATGCCAATCAACTGCCCTTCGGCCTCTTGCCCGGGCGCCTCGGAAAGCGGCGCCATGACTGCTGTCCGTGAAACGGACGCAGTGGCCGCCGGGACAGGACGTTTCGCAGACTCCTCTTCCCCCCTCAGAGAGGCCAACCTGAGCTCCTCGGGGGACAGCACCGTCAACCCGGCAGCCTCCGAAGGCACGGGACGTCTGACAAATGCCTGAGGCTCCTCCCCGGGCTTCATCCATGCCTGATGCGGTATGGGGATGCTCTCCATCTTCACGTCATCCGGTTTCTCTCGTACAACGTCGCGCTGGACGTCCGACTCGGAGGGTTCGCCCTCGGTCTTCTGAGCGGCCGGCACCCACTCCTGCGGGGTAGACGGTGGGAAGGCTTCCTCCGGCGGTGGCGGCACCGGCGGCTCTGATGCAGGGACGACCCCCGCCGCGTACTCACCCACGACCGCCTCGTCGTACAATGTCTCGAGCGTCGTTCTCGTGGGATTCTCCGACTCGATCGACTTGGACTT
>JAPLGJ010000089.1 GCA_026390215.1 Caldisericota bacterium | reverse complement strand
TCGCCCGTCGTGGCCGCGACCGGCCCCATGTTGGCATACAGGTCCGCAACCTCTTCAAGACGCGCCTGATCCTCGTACATCTTCGCAGCCTTGTTCCAGAGCTCCAAAGCGCCGATCGTCCTGTCCTCGGAGGCAAGCGACGCGCCCATCTCATCCAGAAAGCCTGCGACGTCACCGTCTGGCGGCGCAAGCGCTTCGACCGCGCGTACGAATGCCCCCAGGTCCCTGCGACTCGCCTTCAGCAGGGCGACCACGCGCTCTTCGACCGTCTGGCCCTTCCTGTCACTCATTTCCGTCTCCTTTGGGATCAGCTGGCAATTACGGGTCATGCTGGCAAGCTCGTCGCTCCAGCCAGGCCGACATGCCCACTATTGTAGCAGAACACTTGGCGACAACCATGACCAGACTCTGGACACCATGTCCGCCAGCGCCGTGCACTTTTCACAGACTGTCCTCCTGGTTCCGCAAGACGAAGAGAAGAGGCGCCTCTCAGTCGGCCGCGTTACCTGCTTCCTGGACGTCCACGACGATAGCCGTACAGTTGTCTGGCCCTCCACAGGTGTTGGCAAGGTCCACCAGGCGGTGCACGGTCTCCTCCGGAGAACCCCCTGTCAGGCCGGCCTTGAGGTCTGACTCGGAAACCGTGCCCCACAGCCCGTCCGAGCACAGGAGATATCGGTCACCAGCGCGGAGTTCGTCTGATACGACGTCGACCTCGACGCGCGGAGCCGTCCCGACCGCCCTGGTCAGGATGTTCCGTTCGCTGACGTCGCGCGCATAGGCGGGGTCAAGGAGTCCCTGGCGTATCATATCCGCCGCCATCGTGTGATCCTCCGTCAGCTGAGCCAGCACACTGGCCCGAAGACGGTAGCACCTGCTGTCACCGACGTTGCAGACATATGCCCGCTCGGCGTGCGGCACGAGCGCCACGAGCGTCGTACCCATACCCGACAGCTCCTCCAACGAAAGCGACAGGCGATAGACGACCGCGTTCGCCTCATGGACAGCAAGCCGCAGGCGTTGTTTGGTGTCTTCGGCCGACAACTCCCGCGAGGACCAAGCCGTAACAAAGGTCTCCATAGCCGTGCGAGAAGCGACCTCCCCTGCCCGTGCTCCGCCGAGACCGTCGCAGATGACGTAGCAGGCACCCTGACGCTCAACCTCCTTGCCTTCCTGAACGACGGCAAAGCTGTCCTCATTGACGTGACGCTGCAGTCCGATATCAGTCCAGCCCGCTCCGATGACCCTCATGGTGACCTCCTGGTTGAGTATATCCAACCCTGTCAACAGGCACAAGTCCAACACGTTCCTCGCGGACGAGCTGGTCCCGGGCAACACGGTCAAGTCAGGTGACCCAGTGGCTGAGTCCGGAAAGCTGAAACGCCCCGCAACGTGCGTGGGGCACCAGTTTTCGCCATGTCAGAGTCCGCGCTCCGACATATCCAGGTATGTGCACCTCGTCACGAATGCAAGCGTTTTTCTCTATGTGGTCGGCCGTTGACCCTTCTTCCAGTACGTATAGAATCCTAGTAGTGAGTTTCCTTGTCTGTCAGTGATGCTTGGGAGGTGTCCATGAGACGTCTAGTCGTTGTGCTGATTGTCGTGGTTTCTATCGGCTTGCTGACCGTCCCGAGCCTGCTATTGCCACCGGCAGCCACCTCAGGGGCGACACCGGTGTGGCAGAAGACGTCACTCGACGCGGGGAAGGTCCATGCAGTGCTGGTTCATCCCGCAAACGCTGATACTGTCTTCGCCGGGACCGACCGGGGACTGTTCAGGTCGACGGACCGAGGAGTGACCTGGGAGCAATACGGCACCGGCATCAAGACGAGCTCGTCCGCCACACTCAAGATACTGGCCCTTGCCGCAGCTCGGGACGGCAGCCGACTGTACGCAGGAACGTCTGCCGGGGTGTTCCAGTCGATTGACGAAGGCGCAGAGTGGTCACAAGGCTCAGGAATGCTCTCGGGCAGTGGAATACTGCGCTACTACTATGCGATTACGGCGCTGGCGGTCGACCCTGTAGGTCCACAGACCGTCTATGCGGGCGACAGCGGCATGATGACGGAGGGACGCGTCCTGAAATCCACGGACGGCGGAGCAACGTGGATGTCGTCCGGGTCAGGGATTTCCGGCGACGATGTGGACGGGCTGGCTATTGACCCAGACGGACCCTCGACAGTCTATGCGGCAGTCGAACACTCACTGTACGTTTCGGTGGACGCTGGCGCCGGCTGGACGAAAGTCATCGGGAAGATGGAGGTCAACTCCTCAGGCGCAGGTGTCCTGACAGTCGTCGTGACCGCGGACGTGATCTACGCCGGAACTACTGCCGGTGTGTGGAAGTCCAGAGACGGCGGAGCCACCTGGTCACAGGGAACCGGACTCAGCTCATCGGGCATCCTCCGGTACTTCTTCGGAATTGCGGCACTCGCCGTGGATCCGGTCAACCCATCTGTTCTCTACGCCGGCGACAGCGGCATGATGACCTCTGGCGGCTTGTACACGTCGGTAAATGGCGGTGACTCCTGGACGAAGGTGGGAGGGCCGCTCA